>JACAEL010000020.1 GCA_013388835.1 Candidatus Thorarchaeota archaeon
GCAGGAGGACCTCGATGTGTTAGAAGCATACTACGTGAACATGTACTATGACAGGGTGGAGTTCCATTTGGACGACCAGATTCCATTTCTTTTCTGTTTCTACACGGACCAAGGATCCGACTACGACTTCCTCGTACAGTATCGAGACCATGACACTACCAGTGACTTGAAGTGGGAGTGGATGGTCTTCTGCAACTTTGTTGCTGTCCCAGACCCGATATGGGGATATGTGAATGTGCATGGTGTTCATTACTTTGAAAACACAGGCGCCTTCATTGGTGACCAAACCCTAATCGATGAGTCATGGTTGATTCCGCTTCATCGATTGCGTCGTTCTGTCATGATGCACGAATACGGTCACCATATTTGGGTACTTGATGTGGATGTGTTTTACCGCGAAGTCTACTGTGTCAACTGGTTCTGTGATATGGCATCGAGCGCCCTTAATACACTCAAGTTCGTCGATTACCCGTGGTATTGTCAACACCATTGGTCGCAGCACCGATGGCCGGGGTGGTAAGGATGGATGAAATGGCACTTCCTTTTCAGGCCCCTATCACGATGATGATGGGGTACACAGCAATGGCAGGTCTTGTACTGTGGCTCCTAACACGGAGGAGGCATTCCCGTTCTCTGACTGCAGTCTACCTGTCCGGGCTGCTTGTTTCCTCTGCAACAGTAGTTGGAATCTGGTTGGTGGTCACAGGTACTGATATGCTCTACCCGGTATTCAATCCTCTGCTGTTTGTGGTCACAGTATACGTTGGGTTTGTGGTCTGGGCTGCATATCAGACGCATCCTGTCTGGTCAGAAAGCAGAGTGGCGTCGCTGCGGGAGCTGCTACAGTTGGCGATGCCGGTCCTAGCCAGTCTTGGGGTGTTTGTGCTCTGTCACTCTAGCTCGGTCTACATTGTATTGGGTACGGTGACTGCGTTCTCTCTCTTACTCGTCTCTGTTGTCGTCGAATGCTCGCGAAGAGTCGCGCCCATGCCGAAACAAGGGCTTGGTCGTTCAACGCTCCGTTTGACTCAGTTGACATTGTTCCTAACCATGATGCCGCTCGTTGCTTGGACCAGCATTCACGGTACACTGCCAGTAATCGCGATGTCGCTCGTGCTGCTCATTCTACTCGCGCTATACTATGTCTTGCGACCAGTACACAGTCTAGCCCCCCCACTCGAGCGAGCGGCATATGCTATGACAGAAACCGCAGTGCTACTCGTGCTGTGGCAAGTAGGAGTCCATGCCACTGCGGCTCAGAGATGGATTCCGATATACCCGGACATCAATATCCTGAGTCTTTTCAGCATCATGGCGGTCATGACAGCAAGATTGATACTCGCCGTCAGACAGGAGAAGACTGGAAACGCGGAGTGTGCCCAAGTTCAGGGGACCGAACCATCACAGACCTAGCAAGGACTGGGCAGTTGATGCATGGTAGTGGATAACTGTTGATTGTCGTCTTCGGTGCGATATGGTGTGGGGACTGCAAGAACGCTATGCCGGTCCTTCTGCATAGAAGAGGAACTAAAGATGGAATCCGTGTGCTTGGTACACTCAGGACGTGTCTGTTCAAGCGCACACAGAAGTAGGCGGTACCACGTACGTGAGCCAGAGCGGAGAGAGCAGCCATCATGGGCGGATCACAAAGAGGGGCTCTCCACGAGTCAGAGCGGTGATGGTACAGGCTGTACAGGTGGCGGTCAGACACGACGAGCGGATGAGGGCGCGGTATCACAGGGTCCGGACGCGGAGAGGCGCAGCGAAGCAGCAGTGGCGGTGGCACGGGAACTGGTGGTGACCATGTATCACATGCTGAAGAACAGAGAGCCCTACAGGACTCGGAGACAGAAGACGGTGGAGGCAAAACTTAAGAGTCTTGAGAGGAGAGTGGCACGGCAGACCGAGGCGTCAGAGGGCACACATGGCCTGAGGCGCAGGTCGTCAGCGGAGGTCTCGCGAAGAGACAACAGGTCTCCGTCGGATGCCTGACACCCCACACCGATGCACGCTGTTCCCGCCCGTCTGCTGAGGACCCATGTCTTTCATGGACAGATGGATAGACACAGGAGTCTTGTCCGCCCAGGTAACGGCACTGGGACCACTCCACTCCTTGAGGCCGCTTAGGTGTCGGATGGATGACCTCAGGCTATTGTCTTCGAACCGGGGTATATGAGTCCCACTGGTCTGGAGACCTACGGATGTCCAGAGATGTCCAACTTCTCGGCAGCTGTGGCACACCCTGTTCAGGATGGTGATATACAATGTACAGCGGGCACACTTTCTCTCATGGCTCACCCCATGAGTCTTGCAACAGACTCCGATGGACCGGTTCCCTTAAAAGAGAAACACATCGGCCGTGAATAGAAAGATGGCCATCAGGTGAGAACACGATGCCCAGACCAGGCGCACTGACAAGATCCAGAGCGAATCGCAAAGTCAAGACCCCCGGTGGTCGGGTTGTTGTGCATAGGCGCAAGATCTATTCGACCCGCGGGAAGTGCGCTTTGAGCTCCCGCCCGCTCCAGATGCCGAGGGAGTCAAGACAGGACAGGCTGATACGCGCCAGTCACAGTTCAAAGCGTCCCAATCGGCCCTATGGCGGTATGATATGCGCATCGGCTCTGAAAAGAGAGATAATTAAGAGAGTCAGAGAATAGAGTCATGAAGCGCGTCATCACAATAGGCGGCCTTCACGGAACTGGAAAGAGCTCAGTAGCAGACAGGATTGCGAAAGAGTTCGGACTCAGAAGGATATCTGCAGGAGAGATATTCAGGACACTGGCAGCCGAGAGAGGAATGACTCTTGAGGAATTCAGTCGTGTTGCAGAGGGCGACGCAGCGATTGACAGACTTCTTGACGACACACTGGTTGCAGAGGCTGCCAAGGGCAATGCTGTCATAGATGGCCAACTCGCAGCGTGGATGGCACGCGAGAACGCGGACCTCAACATACTTCTCACCGCACCACTGGACGTGAGAGTCGCCAGAATCGCACAACGCGACGGCCGTGACTTTGAAGATGCAAAACGTGAGACCGTGACTCGCGAGGGGAGCGAAAGAGCAAGGTACCGAGAGTACTATGGCGTCGATATCACTGACCTGTCCGTATACGACATCATACTCAACACGGCCAAGTATACTCTCAATGATGTCGTGACCATACTGCGCCTCGCAGTTCAGACGTTCTTCGCTCAAGCCCAAGGTCACACCTAGCGCAACACTCTTATTCATACCAGTTTTGGAGCAGCCGTTCTCCCAGCACAGGGGATGAGGCACTATGGTGACTATGTGCTTCGTTTGACCCTGGCAGGTCGAGGTGCTTAACGATGAAGCTGTTTGATATCGGACGCGTCTGCGTCAAGGTCTCCGGTCGAGAGGCCGGGAAGTACTGTGTTGTAGTGGATGAGAAGGACACTGGCTACGTCATTGTGACCGGGCCAAAGAGTCTCAGTGGCGTGAGAAGGAGAAGCTGCAACACTAGACATCTTGAGCCACTGGAAACACTCTTGACAATCAAGGCCGGCGCTGACGACGACACCGTCATGAAGGCAATCGAACAGGCAGGATTGACTGAGAAGTTCAGGACCAGAGTCCAGATCACAGTATAGTCTGTGGGACAGGCTGGTGGTCTTCCGCATGCCCCGACTGCTTCCAGCAGACCGCCCGAGAGAGAGACTACTCAGAGCACAGGACTCGACAGACCCAGCCTATGGCTTTGCCTACCTTGAACGACTGCCCATGGACTACCTCCTGCAGAACTCGGTTGTGGTACTAGACAAGCCAGCAGGTCCAACAAGCCATGAGGTTGTGTCGTGGGTCAAGAGGATACTGAATGTCGACAGGGCAGGTCACTCCGGGACTCTGGACCCGTCAGTCACTGGGGTGTTGCCCATTGGCGTCGGCCGAGCGACAAAGGCAATGCAGGCGCTCCTGACTGCTGGGAAGGAGTACGTCTGCCTGATGGAACTTCATGACACGGTGTCAGAAGACAGGATTCGAGCGGTTGTCGAGGAATTCACAGGGAAGATCTACCAGAAGCCGCCCCTGAAGTCCTCAGTGAAGCGGGTGTTGAGAGTCAGAGAGATATACTACAATGACCTCCTTGAGATTGATGGCAGAGACGTGCTCTTCAGGGTAGGCTGCGAGGCGGGGACGTACATAAGGAAACTCTGCTTCGACATAGGTGAGGCTCTTGGTGTCGGGGCACACATGAAGGAACTGCGAAGAACACGCGTTGGACGGCTTGTGGAGGACGAGCATCTCTGCAGTCTTCATGACCTGAAAGACGCCTACGAGTTCTACAAGCAGGACAAGGATGAGACCCAACTACGCCGTTATCTGCTTCCTGTCGAATACGCACTCTTGCACCTTCCCTACATTGAGGTACGTGACAGTGCAGTCAATGCAGTGTGTTATGGTGCCGACTTGGCCGCAACGGGTGTGACAGCTGTCTCCTCAGACATCAAGAACAAAGACATGGTGGTCATCAAGACACAGAAGGGCGAGGCGGTTGCCATTGCTCGAGCATCTGTCACGAGCGAGGCGATTGTCAAGGCCAACAGAGGCATAGTGGCAACGACCGACCGGGTGCTCATGGAGAGGGACAGATACCCAACCATGTGGAAGAAGAGAGAGGCACAGGAGCCAGAGGAGTCGTCCTGAATCGTGATTGGTCAGCTCCGGACCGGTCCAGTGCGTCCGCCATGCATACCTCTAGAGTACAATTAGGATTAAGTACGTTCCTGACCAGTGTCAGATGGGCCCTGGAGCGGAAGAGCGACTGACGGTACCTGCCTGTTCAAAGAGGCAGGCGCTGAGGAAGCTCCCAACTACGCGCCGACACCAGTCTTGCGCAAGCAATGGGGTGAGAGCCTCGCTCTGGGAACAGAAACGAGACCCCCGGACCGGGCGTGACGATGATTCGGCCATTCGAGCCGCTGAGAATCCAGTTCGGAACGGTTGAAACGGCCCAACACTGGGTAGCAACTCCAAGAATACACCGCTGATGTGTCGGCCTGAGGTGTAGGGTAGGAGGCACAGTCGGATGTCGCAAGGCCTGCGCTGGCAACGGCCGCAGGTGGAACAGAATTGGGGCTACTCTCCGGACCAGGACCCACTACCTCAGGCTGGATTCGAGTGCTCCTGCATGATCTCACTCTGCACTTGGACTACCTCCGTGCTGTTCCTGCATTCCGAATAGGCGTCCAGCCACTCACGGTTCACTGCTATGAAGGCGAACCCCCATTTGAACATGGACATGAGCTTGACCGCCTCAGTCTGTAGTCCTGCAATGTAGAGAGCGGCTGCAACAGCCTCGGCTGTTGACAGTCGGATGGGCTTGTAAGTGTTGACAGGGTTGGCCGCGAGAAGATATGGGAGAGCTCTCTGCACACCCAGTCTCACGGAGAGGAATATGTCTTCTGCTTGGTTCCAGGAACAGTCGAGTGCGACAAGACCATGCGTGAGGAGGGTCTCTCGGTCTCCGGGTGAAAAAGCCACTTCTGCATGCGGGTGCAGAACGACTGCCTTCCGGGGGATTCTCTCCACGCTCCGGACAATCGAAGCACCTCCCAGTCTAGTGAGCCTCAGACCTGTACACTTGCGTGGGTCACACTGATTCGCATGAAAGATCACAATCCTAGGAGTAGCCTTGGAGTCCATGACGAAGTGAGACCCCCACGGAACACATTTCAAGGTTCCTAGACCCAGTTCAGGATGCGAATCATCAATGACTAGCAAGGGGCACAGCTGCGAGATCTGCGGCGATATCTCATCAGACATTCAGACATGCACGATGTGTGGCTCAAGGGTCTGTAAGGACTGTATAGCTCACCCTGAGAGGATTTGCCTCGTGTGCAGAGAGTCCAGATGTCAGGTCTGCATGACCTTCCATGCCTCGCGAGCGTGCACAAGATGCGGCCAGCTGGTCTGTGAGGACCATGGCACAAGGATTGGCGAAGCAACAGTCTGTGACAAATGTCTGGGTCAATCCAAGACAGACTGAGGCGAGAACACATGGACGAGATGATCAGTGTCGGTCTTGATGACATCGACAGTCCTAGCGGAGGGTGTACAACCCACTTCGCAACACTCCTTGTCGAGCAGCTGGAAGAGGCGGGAGTCACATGGTGCGACTATCCCAACCTCATACGGCTCAATCCCAACATCCCATTCAGGACACGGGGCAACGGAGCAGTATGTCTCCGGTTCCGTTCCCAGGCAGTCAATGAACAAGAACTGACTGAAATGGTCGCATCGATGCTGGACGTCTATGTGAAGACAGACTATCCTAACACAAACCCCGGGGTGGTTGTTGTCAGAGGGGGTGTACCAGAGGACGTGGTCCGTTTTGCAGAGACCGCTGTGTGGAGGGCAGTACCAATCCCCCTTGCCATCCGGATAATCAAGAAGCACTCGGCACAGAGCCTGTCCAGAGGCAACGGTCGGGGTCTTGTCGGAGCGGTCGCGGCAGTAGGGAACCTGCTCCTTGAGGACCACACCTATGAGTACATTGCGTATCGGACAGCAGACCAACATGAGGCAGAGCGTCACATAGACCACGAGTCGGTCCGCAGGATGGACAGGGTATTCTCGCAGGGCACGTTCTCGAACGTTGACGAAGAAACAGGCACTCTTATGATCGCACCGCATGGACCAGACCCCGTTCTCTTCGGGATAAGAGGAGAGTCACCGGACTTGGTCGTAGAGGCTGCGAGAATGGTGCGTCTGAACGTGGACGTGGACCGATGGGCGGTGTTCCGGACCAATCAGGGAACCGGGGCACATCTGCGACACAATGTGACTGTTGATTGTCTGAGACCATACATGTCAGCGAGTGTGACCGGCAGGGTCGCCTCCAAACCGCGAGTCATTGAGGGAGGGCATGTCCTGTTCTCTGTTACCGACGCATCGGGCAGCATCGACTGTGCGGCATACGAACCCAGTGGCAGCTTCAGGGACGTGGTGCTACAGCTGACGGAGAACGACACTGTGACAGTGCAGGGTGGAGTCAGACCCGCCTCCAGAACACACGGGATGACTGTGAACATCGAGGGGCTGGAGGTGATTAGTCTGTCGAACAACATAGCTGTGAGGAATCCCCTGTGTCCAGACTGCGGGCGGAGAATGAAGAGTGCCGGGAGGGCGAAGGGATACAAATGCGAGCACTGTGGGCACAGGTCCAGAGAGATGAGCAAGCAGGAGGTGGAGTTGGCTCGAACACTCACTCCGGGACTGTATCTGCCACCCACTAGAGCACAGAGGCATCTGACCAGACCAGAGAGAAGACTGTATAGTACAAATGCAGGCAGGCGTCAGACACTCATCTCAGTCTGGCACGGCCGCCGCACAGACACAGAACGCGCTCTGCCCCCAGACCGCGGTCACTAGTGTCCACATCCCCCTGGCAGATAGGGGACTCTTGCAGACTCCCCACATGTCCTTGTGGAGGTCATGCTCGCCGGCCGCGTCGTCCGCCGGCCTTTCTGGTACCGTCATGAGGGAGGGGTGTGACCTCGTCGATAAGCCCGATTCTCAGACCAGCTCGGCTGAGTGCACGGATCGCAGCCTGGGCACCGGGACCCGGTGTCTTAGGCCCGCTACCACCCGGGGCTCTGACCCGGATGTGAATCCCATACAGGCCCTTGTCTTTCGCCTCCCGTGCCGCCTGGAAGGCGGCTTGCATTGCAGCATGGGGTGATGACTCGTTTCGATCAGCTTTGACCACCATGCCACCAGACACACGGGCGATTGTCTCTGCGCCAGACAAGTCCGTTATGTGACAGATGGTGTCGTTATACGACGCAAAGATGTGCGCTATGCCCCACTTCGGCGTTTCTTCGCTCATATTCGCTCATCCTCCGGACCAAGGTCGGAACTATCATATGCTACAACTGGTTCTCTCTCGTCCTCATCCATGTCAAGCCGAGCTTCACGACGTCGACCGGGTTCCTCCTCCCTAGGTTCTGGTTCGACCATGGACGCGCGTTCTGCTGCAGCTGATGCTGCTATTCGGGCTGGATGTGATGGGTCATTCAGTGGAGACCTTGGCGAGAGGCTCAGACGCGATTCCTCAGCCAAGGAGATGATTCTGCTGGGAGTACGAACACGTGCCTGATCAAGTGCCACATGCCCATGGACGATGAGTTGACGGGCGTGGTACATTGAGCTTGCGTAGCCCTTCCTGAAGACAATGGTCTGCAGTCTTCGCTCAAGCATATCCCTGAGCGTGAGGTCAAGGATGCCCTCTAGACTTCGCTCGCTCTTGAGAAGGCCGAAACGGACGACCTTGTCAAGAAGTGTCTTCTCTTCTTCGACTCTGTCAGCCGGTGGGAGAGCCTGTAACCTGCGAGCCTGTCGCCTATAGTTGGACAACTCTGCCCTGTGCCGCCAGATCTCCCTCTTGTTCCTCAGGCCATAGGAACCGAGAAGCTCCAGCTCCTGCTCGAACCGCTCGGTTTCGAAGGGTCGCTTCGGTTTTGCGTACTTCTGCTTCTGTCGACGTGGATCTCCCATCTCTTACCACCTGCTAATCCTTCTTTCTTGACACTCCGACTGCAGGACCGCCACGACCAGTGGTTTTGGTGTGCTGTCCTCGGACTCTCAGACCGTAGGAGTGCCTGATGCCACGCCAAGACCTCATTCGTTTCATGCGGTCTATGTCGTTCCTCTGGATGAAGTCCAAGTCGGCGCCCGTCAGATGTACATTCTTGCCAGTCATTCTGTCACGAGGCCTATTGACGTACCAGTCAGGGAAACCCGCCCTTGTCACGTCTTGGAGCAGTTCCTCTATCCTTGCGATGTCGGCGTCCGAGAGATAGCCCATTCTACTTGCTGGGTTCAGTTTCAGCTGTGAGAGGACAGCTCGTGAAATCTTGAGACCAACGCCCGTAATATGTGTGAGTCCTTGAAGGAGGTTCTCCTGACCATCAATGTCTCTGGACATCACACGAACAATGTATCTGTATTCAGGCTCAGACATGCTCTTGTACCTCGGTCTGACTGGCTTGAGGCTCTGTCAGCCTTCAAGGGTCACCTTATAATCGTTGCCATCAAGCAGCGCACAACAGCGTCTGAATAGGCCCGTGCGTGGCTGAACGGCATGAGATGGCGCCCGGAATGCGACTTGAACGTTAGCCAAGGCGAACGACATGTTCGCCCTTCATGCCTCCATAAGGAGAGTAGCTCTCATTCTCGCCAGTCCAAACGAGCCAGCGTTTCCAGGCTACCGCCGTACCGAGCTTGGCTATCCGGGCTTATCAGTTGCGGACATCACTTGCCCTTTTCACCTTTTCCATCAAATCGCACTCGAGTACTATTCGGATGGCTCTAGCGAGAACTCCCCGACATAGTTGGTGTGCATCATCGACTTCACTGTCGCTTCATCTCGTGTGTGGCCGAGTACCCACGCCAGCTTCACAAGAGCAGCCTCAGAGGTCATGTCATAGCCACTGATTGCACCTGCATCCAGGGCGGCTCGACCAACTTCATAGAGCGACAGGTCAGCCTGTCCGAAGGCACACTGAGAAGTTATCACAACAACACACCCTGCATTCACGGCTTGGCGTATGGCCCCCTTCAACGACCGCTCCTCCGACGGGATGTTGCCAGAACCGAAGCCCTCGATGACCAGTCCGTGGTACCCCAAGTCTACAATCTTCTGAATTATGCTTGGAGACATCCCGGGAAAAACCTTCAGAAGGAAGACGTTATTGTCAAGACGAGTATCAAAGCGAGGCACAAGGTTGTGGCGCCTACGATAGCCCTCGTAGAGGACTATGTCGCGAGTCAGCACTCCGAGAGGATACGGGTCGACCGAGTCAAACGCGTCGAAAGCATTTGAACGGACCTTCTTTGCCCTTGTGGGCTTGTGGATCTCGCCGTTGAAGACCAGACAGGTCTCGCCCAAGTTGCCAAATGCAGCAACGCGAATTGCATCTAGGAGGTTTCGAGGACCGTCGCTCCACGGAAGGTCACCCGATATCTGAGCGCCCGTGAAGACGATGGGCTTTCCAAAGTCCTGTACCATGAAACAGACAGCAGAGGCGGAGTACACCATGGTGTCTGTGCCATGAGTGACCACAATGCCATCCAGATAGGGCATGGTGTCATTCACTTCCTTGATGGCACCTGCAATCTGCTGCCAGTGATGCGGCTGGGCGTTTGCAGAGTCAAGCTGTAAGACCTGGCGCTTCTCAACCGCGACGTTTCTCCACCCCTTGGGGAGATTCTCAAGTAGACTGTCAACCGACAGGCCGGGGCGAATACTGTGTGTACTGGTATCATAGATGCTGCTGATAGTACCACCAGTTGCAATAAGGCACACTTGCGCTTTCTCGGTCTGTGACACTCTACTTACCACCTGCAAGACCACAGGAACAGCATTTATGGATGTTATTGTGTTGGGAAGACAGGTGACTCCAAGGGCGAATGCATGACCTGATTGTAGTGGGCGGCGGGCCTTCGGGAACTACATGTGCCAGGGTAGCCCGCCAGAGAGGGTTGCGGGTCCTGTTGATCACCAGCGGGCCTACATACGAGAGAGACCTGCGTCTACAAGTACCAGTCAGCCGTCCTGCTTTGAGTCTGATGGGCGAACAGGCAAGAGAGACCACGAGACACCTTGTCAGCGAAGTGGTAGTGCACCCACCAGGCGATGGACCTGTGTCGTGTCACAGAAGGGAGCCACTACTGCTTGCAGACTACACACATCTCACGGAGATGCTTCTCACAGAAGCAGTGGACGCGGGGGTTGAGCTTGTGAGAAGACAGGAGGTGCTTGCAGTGGAACAGCTGAAGAGGGGCATAAGAGTACTGGCGCGAGGAGAGTCATACCAAGGACACCTTCTTGTTGGGGCAGATGGAGTCAGTAGTGTGGTTGCCTCATGTGTCGGTGCGAGGGACTCTTGGGCGCAGAGTCAGCTCATTGGAGTCAGAGCGCAACAGGTGAGCGCGCAGCCTGCCACATTCGGTGGAGTGAATGCGCAAGACGAGTCGAGGACTTCTATTCTGGGGCTGTTCCCACAGGTCTCCAATGGTTGTCATGGGTGGACGATTCAGTCGGCAGGCAGGTCAGTCAGGGGAGTCTTTTCAACAACCTGCGGGAAGGAGACCCTCTGCAATTGCTGGGACTCCTTCGTAAAGCGCATTCGCAGTGAGAGGAGTGTTCAAAATGGGCAGGGTGGGTTGCGCGACTTCACACTGCCGTGTTGCACATCGGGCACAAGAGTTGTCGCTCGAAGAGCAATGCTGGTCGGGAGCGCGGGGGCGTTCGGGTCGCCTCTGACAGGAGAGGACTTGTTCTACGCTGTCTCTTCCGGCCGAATAGCGGCCGAGGTGGCCGCTGACGCAGCAGACACGAGGGACCCGCTATATGTGAGAGTGTATCAAGACAGGGTGAATAGTGAGTTGGTACCTCAGCAGGTGACCACGGTCAGGCTCTACAACGAACTGTTCGGCTCCACCGATAGCATCAGAAGGCTGTGTGATGCTGCCCGCGGCAGTCACACCATGTCACAGCAGCTGGGAGAGGTCTTCGCAGGGACTGAAACGGGGGATAAGAGCCTGAGGACACTCCGTGGTATGCTGCATATTGCCCGGACTACGAGAGATGAGTCAGCGTGATTGCGCGGACAACGACTCGCACGCCCGGCCGTCGTGGACCTTGATTCGCATCAGGTCGTGAGCGAGAAGTGTGTTGGGAAATATCTCCCGTGCCTCTTCCAGAATCGGCGCGCCTTGGACCGAGTCGTACCGGGGGCTGAAGTGCGTCAGTACCAAGCACTTCACTCTCGCCTCCGCAGCGATACTGGCGGCCTGCGCAGCAGTCATGTGACCACGTTCGTGAGCCAAGTGTTCATGCTCGGATGTGTACATTGCCTCAGATATCAGTAGGTCAGCATCCCTAGAGGCATCGCGAAGCGTGTCACATGGGCGCGTGTCGCCAGAGTAGACGATCTTGGTCCCAAGACCTGCCTCAAGGGTGACATCCTCTGGACGGACCGTCTTGCCACTGTCAAGAGTCACGGTCTCTCCAAGTGAGAGCTGTCTCCAGAGCGGGCCCATTGGCACACCCAGTTCCGTGGCTCTCTCAGGGAGAAAGCGTCCGCGCGACCGTCGACGCGTCACCGAATACCCCAGCGCATATCCTCTGTGGTCAACCTCAAAGGACCTGATGTGCACATCCTCGATGTCGAGGACCGGTCCCGCACCTATCCCATACACGGTGCTCTCAAACCTCGTACCGAGGTTTATAGTCGCCTGACACACGCGCACATACTCTATGAGCCCTGGTGGTCCGTAGACCATCAGAGGTCGAGTGCGACCCAAGAGCGACAGCCTCAGCAACACCCCGGGTAGACCGAGCACATGGTCTGCATGCAGATGCGTGACTAGTACGACCATGTTCTTGTTGAAGCCGATTCCAGCCCGTTCCAGCTGCATCTGCGCATACTCACCGCAGTCCAGGAGAAAGTTCCAGCCCTGGTGAGCGACGACTATGGCCGGGTGTTTGCGGCCTTCAGTCGGTATTGCACCTCCGGTACCAAGAAAGACTACTTCCAACCAGACCGCCTGTGATGGGTCGGCTGTGGACACTGATAATCGTTTCGTAGAGTGAACGGTTCAAGCAAAATCCAGGGGGATTGCATGGGGGCTGGCCTCTCGCCGAATGACACCGTAGGACCTCGCATCAAAGAAGTCTGAACTCCATCTTGCCCTGTGCGACTCGTCGCCAGCGAGGAGTGACAGGGGCATCGCCCTGTGAATCCCTGCGGCCATCTCATAGACAGAATACTCATCGATCATGCTCATCTCAGAGGAGACCATCTCCGTCAGAGCGGCACAGGAGCCGCGAGGCAGAGCGGAGTGAAGAATCACCCTTGCACAGTTGCGCTCCTCCAGGCTGTCAAGTCTGGACACGTATGTCAGAGGGAGAAGTGACCATGCGGACATGACGCGAGCCGCGGAACTTGGTGTGAGAATCGCGACAACTCGTCCGTCCAGAGCTGGAATGTTGACTGAAAGCCGGGGCAAAAGAGTGTTGTTCTCGACAAGAGAGGCGCGAATTCTGTAGACTGTGCTCTCCGAGACTCCTGCAGCAGCGCCTATCTCTGCGCCGGGGGCCTCGAAGTCCTGAGTCAGTCGCTCAATCACAGGGATGTCACCAGCTCTGAGCCTGCAGACGCTTGGAGGCGATGCAAACAGGTCTCCGAGCACTGGCACCTCACCGCCTTGCCTCAACATCAACCTCAGATGCAGCATGTCCGGAGTCCACGAGTGGTCTCTGCTTCTGGTGAAGTATAGGCTTGAGAAATGAGGAGCACCATTCGACAGAGTCCAGATGGAAACGGAGTCTGCGGTGCTGCGAAGGGTCTTCATCAGGTTGACCGCTTCCTGCCTGTACTCTCGCGGATAGAGCACCACCATGAATACGACGGGCTTGGGAGTGTCCACGAAGAAGGTCTTTTCGATGTATGGCGACGTCAAGAGCAGGGTCGGTCGCTCTAAGACAACCAGCATCCGCTCAAAGCCAATTGCATATGGGTTCACGAGAGACCTCAGTCTGACCAGCCCGGAGTCACGGAGACGCTGACAGGCTCTTCTTGTCTGCGGATAGCTCAACTCAGCTCTCGCAGCCAATTCGTGTAGACTGAGCCCGGGGTTCTTCAGCCACTCGTGCAGGATGCGGAGTTCGTTCGGGCTGAGAAGCGACACCTTGAGTGACCAGAGCTCGTCAATGAGTGACTCGAGGTCTCTCTGTGTGATCACATTCACTCCGCCAAGCGCAACGACGTGCTTCAGCCGCTCTATCAGGTCTGAGTACAGGTGTCCGCGGTACGTTCTCACTATGCTGCGGAGCCTCTTGAGAAACGGGTCCTCTTGAAAGAGCTCGTACTCAGGACCCGTCTCTAGAATCCGAATGTACCTCATGACGGCCTCGGCAGAGGGAGAGAGCTTGGCAGCGATGCCACTGACTGCATCTACGTCAGAGACGTCTCTGGAGTCCTCTGAGTCGACGGCCTCGTTCAAGGCTCGAAACCTCTCAGATTCATGATGCGCATTAGAGGATTTAAGGAACAACAGGAATGGCGCCAACTAGAGAGGAGCGGACTCATTCCAAAGCCTGTCAAAGTACGACACAGCCATGTCAGCAAACACCGGTGCGGACGCATAGATGCCCAGCAGTGAGTCACCGCTGCCGGTCCCAGCCAACATTATCAGTGTCATGAGTCGATCAGCTATGAGACCTCCTCCGAAGACCTTCTCACGGACGCGGACCTGTACACAGGATGGCAACGCTGTCAGAAGTGTACCTGGAATACCAGAGGTCAGAACACGCACCTTCGGTATCCGTACAGTCAGTAGTCTCTCGACGAGTGCAGAGAGGTCCTCAGCAATCGAAGTCTCGCCCTGCTCCGTATCGATGGTCGGGACGGAGAGCATGAGTTCCTCTCGAGCTCCATCGACCATTTCGAGCGCCTTAGCGAGGATTGCGGCCCTGCCATGAAGAAGCCAGACATCGCGGCTCGTTGCTTGGGCCTCACGCTCAAACCTCGGCTGGAGCTCAGCCACCACCACCCGTGTCGAGCTGTCCAGGGTCTCTTCCCATGCCAACCTCACCAGGCGCATCACCTCTGAAGGCGCCTTTGGGAGGTACTGGGTGGGGCGTCCTCGAGAGACTTGGATGAAGCCGCGTGCTTCCAGTCGTCCCAGTACATCGTATATCCTACTGAAGGGCACTCTAGACACGGTACTGATGTCCGAGGCGGCCATCTTGCCGCCATCGACCAGAGTCACATATGCCTGAACCTCATATTCTGTGAGCCCCAGCTGTTTCAGAGCCTTCAGAGTAGCCTCACTAACGGACACCGTCAGCACCTCTCAGCAGGTTGTCGCATCCGCTCTCTCGAGTACCAGTCAAGGAACGAACGGAATGCCTTGGTCCTATGAGAGATTGCCACCTTCTCCTCAAGGCTCAACTGGGCATATGTCCTCGACTCTCCCCTTGGGATGAATATCGGGTCATAGCCAAAGCCGCCACTACCCGCTTGGGTCAGAGCAATTGTCCCTTCCATCTCTCCCACGAAACTGCGTAGACCATTCTCATCACAGTAGCCGACGGCTGTGACAAACTTGGCTGAGCGGTCCTCAACACCCTCTAGGATCTTCAGAATGCCCCCAGTACCAATCGTGCTTAGGACGAAGGCAGGATAGGTCTGAGGAAATCCATTGAGTGCTCTGATGAAGAGCCCGGTGTCATCAGTCACAAGAGGGCGCATTAGAGTCCGGTATGCATACTCTGCCGCGACCCTTGCCACTTCCTCGACGCTGTCTGCTCGTATCTCGTACTTGGGCATCGAGGTGGTTTCAAAGTGTATCCCGTATTCCTGGAAGAGAGGGCTTATCTCAGCAAGCTTGTGCTGGTTCTGCGTCAGGACAACGAGCTCAGCCCTTGACATAAGATAGCACATCCTTCAGTATCTTGTATGAACTCCGCGTCTTGTCGAGGTCGAACATTCCAGTCACATTCCACATGATGATGTGCTCAAGACCTTGCCGGACGTATTCCTCCAGCCTCTTGATTATGGCCTCCATACCACCAGACGTGTAGAAGGCGCACAAGACCTCTTCTGGAACTGCCCTAATGGCACTGAGAACAGACTCACGGTCATATCTCATCGGCACATAGTCGCGTAACGAGTAGAAGTCAGGCCCGAAGGGGTGTTCTTGGTCGAAGCGTTTCCACTCCGAGGCAGGAAGAAGAAGAGCAAACGCACGAGCCAGCGGCGTGTCCATGAGACGACGACACTCGGAGTCGTCCTCGTCCAGTACGAACCAGTTCCATAGTGCCGGGGTGAATGGGTTGGTACGGTCCATTCTCTCTCTCAGACGACGTATCTCCTTGAGCCGCATCCCGTACTCGGCAGGCGAAAGCACTGTGGGAATCCAGCCATCTCCGAATTCCGCCGTCAACTCCAGCATTCTGGGTCCGTGAGCAGCAATCCATATGGGCGGTGGTCTGTCTTGGACTGCCGGTCTCAGGGACATGACTGCATCTCTCAGTCTCCAGTACCTGCCGTCAAGACTGAATGGCTCGTGGGAGTTCCAAATCCTCCTGATAATCTCAAGCGCCTCATGGAGCTTCCCTACCTGAGCACTGTAGTCCAGACCATAGGGCTCTATGTTCTCAATCTCTCCCGCACCTATGCCCATGATGGCTCTTCCACCGCTGATGTGATCAAGGGTGAGGAAAGTCTGTGCAAGTAGGAAGGGATGCCGCCGTATGGGTTCTGTCACAGCAGACAGCAGACTGACTCGTTCCGTCACAGCCGCACAGGCAGCCATGACCGTGCTCATCTCAAAATAGGTGTGCGGCGACTGCTGAATGAGTGCGAGAGGGGTTATGTCGGGAGTCCAGATTGACTGAGGAAGAAAACCGGCGAAGTGGTCCGGGAAGGCCATGCTGTCGTAGCCAAGGGCATCAATCATCCGGGCATTCTTGACAGCATTGTCCCATGGCGGCAGGAACGGTCCGGGAGCCCCTATTCTGAGGTCGTGGATGTCAGTCATGGCCTAGCACTTCTCTGCGAATCGCATGATCGACCGCTTCACCTTCTCGTAGTCCTCAAGCCGCAAGAACTCGTCCACGCCGTGGAAGTTGCACTCCTCGTAGATGGTGCCGTAGCATGCAGTCGGGATGCCAACCGACATGAAATAGTCCCCGTCATTGCCTCCGAGGTCACCAGCTAGCTGAATGTCTGGGTCGGCGACCTCTCTGACAGCCTCGTGAAACAGCCGGATCATCGGGTCTGTGGGGTCTGACGCCCAGCCACTCGATTTGTTGAGGAAGGTGATCTCTGCCTCTACACCAACCTCCTCTCGGACCCGGACTAGAAAGGCCTCTAGTTCTCTCATCGCGTCATCGGGGCGCTCCTCAGGTATCAGTCTGCAGTCAAATGAAACCTCGGCGGTACCGGGGATTATGTTGGTCTTGCTGCCAGCAGACAGCACCGTGAGCGAGAAGCGTCCCCAGAGTGTCTGGTACGGACTTCCTGGTGGGGCGGCTACAGAGGAGACAACCTTTCTCCGAACGTCTTGATAGTCCAGCAGGGAACTCAAGAGTGGAATCGCCAGATGGATGGCATTGTTGAACTTGAAAGGATACCCTGCATGACCCTGGGTCCCATGTACGGTGACTCTGCCCGAGAGGACGCCACTCGCCCCTATGCTGACATAGGAAGGACTTGAGTCTACCACAATTGCAAAGTCGCCGCGAATCTTCGGCGGACCATTGACGAGGTAGTCAATTCCCCATTCTCCACCAGTTTCCTCATTTGGAGAGATCAAGATCCTCAGATTCACCTTGGCGGAGCCCCTCCTTGCAAGCTCTCTTGCGGCACTCACACTGGCTACGATATTGCCCTTGTCGTCACTTGTGCCACGGCCATACATCCGGTCCTTCTCGACAGTGAGAGCAAATGGCGGTCGCGTCCACGCCTTTGAGTCGCCAGCGGGAACCACGTCATAGTGCGTGCAGAGAAGAACCGTCCTCTTTGCGTGCGCGTCCAAGGTTGCAACAACATTCGGCTGAGGTATGCCCTCGTGCTTGGAGTCAAATACCTCCACAGCGAGTCCTGCCTCCTCACAATACGCCTTCAACACTTTAGCACACTCAGAGTAGTCTCGCTTCTCATCGCTGTTAGTGTCAAGTTGCACAAGGTCCCTGAGAAAGCTCTCTTCCCACTTGTCCATCGGACTTCTCACTCCTCTAGATGACAGTGCAGCTTCATGCTCATTAGTCTTGAGGAGGGAGCCGGTTCATCTCTGACACGTCTGACAGTAGCTGGTCTTGGACCTGTTGGAAGAGACCTCCGAGACTCTCCCCCCACACAGAGGACAGATGGAACCACCTTTCCCGTGAATCATGAGGAAGTCACGCTCTTCCGCACCAATCTTGTCCAGGCCCCGCTTGGCCAGAAGCGCCCGGTATCGGCCCAGGACACTTCTCACTGCAGTGTAGAGTCGCTCCACGTCCTCGGAACTCAGTGAACTTCTTGACCTGAAAGGGAGAATCCCTGCGTACAGCAGAATCTCATCCGCATAGGCATTGCCTATGCCCTTTACAAACCTCTGGTTGCGCAGCACGCTCTTTATTTGCCCATTATAGTGCTGGATGCGGCTCCTGAAGGTCTCCAGTGTCAGCTCTGGGTCCATGGCTGAGGGCCCTCGACCGTCCCATCCGGCAACTGCAGAGAAGTCACCGGACTCGACAAAATAGACTCGGCCCATCCGCTTTCGGTCAGTATACCACAGATTGGCGTCGTCCAGTTCCAACGAGAGCATGTCACTCGGCCTTGGAGTGTGAGTATGCCGCGTTAGCCTGAACCTACCAGTGAGCATGGGGTTGACAACAAGAAACCCGGAGTCGGTCTCCATTATGACAAACTTCCCGTCAGCTCGGAAGTGCCGGATAGTCCGCCCTGTCAACCTACGCTCGAGTATATCAGGCAGAACACCATAGACTACGAGGTGGGAATGGACTACAGCCCTTCGTACCGTGAGTCCGGCCAGTCGGCCCGTCAGAATCTCTGCAATGACGTCAAGTTCGGGAAGCTCGGGCATCGTCAACACGCAGTGCTCCAGTGTGCTTAAGAACTGTCTCTCAAGCTCAGCTCTGGTTCATCAGAGGTTATCTTAAGGGCGCATTTTGCAAGTCATTACGCATGCCA
The DNA here is from genome assembly GCA_013388835.1 of Candidatus Thorarchaeota archaeon. Classification (NCBI taxonomy): domain Archaea; kingdom Promethearchaeati; phylum Candidatus Thorarchaeota; species Candidatus Thorarchaeota archaeon. The sequence continues at coordinate 18,732 of JACAEL010000020.1, forward strand.
GTCGAAGTCTATCACATTCAGAAGGGCAAGCTCGTCCGTGTTCCGAACCCGGGAGAGTTCGGAAGGGGCGACTGCTATCTAGTGGACGCTGGCCCAAAGATCTACCTCTGGATAGGTCCCAAGTCCAGCGTTGACGAGAAGTTCCTGACTGCCGCGGAGGCGGTCATGCGAGACACTGCAAGGCAGGGACACGCACAGATTGAGCGGGTTGAGGGCGGTCATGAGCCCCAGAGCTTTAAGGCGCTCTTTCCCACCTTCAAGCTGACGGACCAAGACACTGAGAGCTTCCTCCGCAAAGTCCAGCTTGAGAAGCATGAACACAAGCTGTGGCGACTCAGCGGGGATGTCGGAGACAGCTTCTACATGGAGGTCCCAAAGAAGAAGGAGTCTCTCGATAGTGAGGACGTATTCGTCCTGGACACTTGGAACAAAATCTATGTCTGGCGAGGGAAGAAGGCGTCAGCTCGTGAGAGGATGGATGCGACCCTCATCGCTCGCAGATATGATGCCGAGAGAGCAGGCGTACAGAACGTCATCCTTGTTGAAGAAGGCGAAGAGCCGGACGAGTTTCGTCGAGCATTGAGTTAGCAGCAGTTGCTCAGAGTTCGGACACATCAGGACCTGTCCCCTATGGTGTTCATGTGGCCGAACACGGAAACACTGAGCCCGAGGTCTACTGTGAACTCCAACTGACCTCGGGGAGTGGTCCTGAGGCCGTCTCCTGATAAGGACAGGACTCGTGTGTCCGACTAGGTCCAACTCACAACGAACGACGCATAGACGAGGACAAGGAGGTTGACGCGGGTCATAGAAGCCTGAATCGGCCAGACCGCGGCTCGTACACAACACCAGCATCTTTCATCTTGGCGAGGGCCTCAGCAGCCACATGCCGCTCCACTCCCGCCTCCGAGGCAATCTCAGCCAGCGTGGGTCCCAAATCACTGGGACTGGCCGGGTCTAGCTTCTTCAGTGCACGAAGCACTCTTGTGTCCAGTTTCTCGTACGGACGGCTCTCCCTCCATTCACCCTCTTCTTTGGCCCTCAACTGAGTCAGTTCAAGGAACTCCTTCAGTGCTGGCTCCAGTGCACGGTCCCAAGCGCTCTTGAACTCACGGAGACCCACCTTCTCCTTCCAAAAGGCCCTAGCACCAGAGCGAGCAAGTCGCAGAGCACTGAGCGGGCGGCCCAGGAGGTCGGCATCAAGGGCACTGCCACGAGACAGGACCGAGTCCTCCAGACCCAAGCTGTCCTTGAGGTGCTCCAGACGAGTCAGCACATGCTTGGTGCCCTCATCCATAACCTTGACGGTGATGGATGGTGTGAGTAGCTGGTAGGTGATGGCGGCCTTCAGGACCGGTAGTCGAAGGAGTGTTGGATTGGCGGCCTCAATCCAGAAGTCCTCGGAGGCCAGTGCAATTGGCACGTCCGGTAGGGCAGAGGTCTGTGCTGTTGTCATGGCACTCAGAGACACCTCTCTGAACCCGGACGAGTCCTGTCTCTGAACACAGAGCCGCTCCATTCTGGGCCTGTCAAAGGCACCGACGTCCATTCTCCAGATGCGTGGAGTCGAGACCCGGAACCCCCTGAAATCACGATGCGCAGGCCACCGACCATGGAGGCTTGGTGGTAGCAGCCTCCGGATGAAGGTCATCAGTCGACGCACCTTTTCGGCGGACACTAGTGCCTGAATGCCAGTCGTGAGACCTCCGATGCTGCCCTCGTATGGGGGTGATGATACAAACAGTCGCGTGAAGACGTTCTTGCTGGCTTCTGCCATGCCAACATTCTCAAAGAGCATTTCCTGCAGTTCCTTCAACGACAGTGGCGGCCTCGCATCTCGAATCAAGTCGAAGCGGAGTTCCTGGAACTCCTCCGCTGAGAATGCCTCGGTCAACTCGCCACCTGATGACCCGATGCGTCGTACTGCTATCCTGCGACCCACAACCTCCGCGAGAACACCATCTGGGGGAACAGTCTGGTCAGAGGCGAACTGGACAAAGACTCCGCTGAGCAACCATGGGCTTGGCGTCAGCAAGACTAGGGATGTGTCGCGAGTGTGATGGACGAAGCCGACATGTCGATATCTCCTGCCCGGCAGTGTTTCTCGAAAGCCCGCCTGAAGCCGCATCTCCCACTCTGCAAGCTCTGCTCCAAACTGGCGGTCGAACACATCACAGGCACTAGCGATGTCACCAAGCCGATCCCCACCGGACCGATGCCTGCTGAGAAGATCATCCGCAGCCATGGTCAGTTCCCCCTGCGCAACCGGGACTGATCAAGGTACTGCGTGAGTGTGAGGAGGCACTCGTCCTGTCGAAACCCGTCAAGACAGACTGAAGACGAATGCGACCTTAGCAGTCCGTGCGAGGTGCGCCACACATTGGGGATGGGCTCGTGCAGGCGACCAGGATGACAGACTCGACGAGCCGCGATGACTGCCTGTATCAGTGCATACGACTCGAATCGGCCTTTCCCGCATCTATCGCAGAGTGACCACTCTACGGGACTGCTGCCATCCTGACTCATGACACTCTCATGAATCAAATGAAGGAGAACGGTCTTAAAGATAGCCACGCAGTAGATTCTGCAGGTCGACTGCTCTGCGGTCACCTTCTTGGTCATCCAGTGCATCCAAGCAACGCCAAGCCCCGAGAGAACACATGCCCAGCTCTGGCCCTCTCTTGGACAGCTGTGGAGAACTCGATGAATGCTGTTCGGTTCACTAGGATTCATCAAGAGACTGGCAGAAAGAGCAAGTATACCAGCACTTGAATCAGAGTCAGCGGGATGCCAATCTTGGCGAACTCTGCAAAAGTGAGTGTCGCGCCCTCTTTCTCTGCGTTCTGTATGATGATGACATTGCTTGCTGCTCCGAGAATCAGCATATTCCCAGCGATAGTGCTTCCGGACGCAAGAGCCATGAGTTGTGGTATTGACGCCCCAGACTCGACAATCAGCGGCAGGTACAGCGCGACTAGGGGCACATTCGAGATGAGCTGACTGAGCAGCACACCTACGACCATAATGACTGTGGGTGAAGTCAGGTCCGCGTTCAACAGGAGGACCAGCTCTTGAAAGAATCCGCTCTCCCACACGCTCTCCATGAGAATGAACATCGCTGCGAAGAAGACAAGTGTCTTCCAGTCGATGTTACGAAGAACCTCACGCCTCCGGTCACTGAACAGCAGGACTGGAAGTGCTGCAATCAATGCTATGTAGGTGAGCCGCATCTCGAACCATGGGGCAATGAACAAGAGCGTGACTTTTAGACCGATGAGTATCATGACGATGGCCAGAGATACCTTGGACAGCAAGACCAGCCGCCCGTCCGATTGAGTGAGGGGTGGCAGTGGCTGAAGCTGTACACCGAACTCCTTCCGATACACTAGCCGGATGAACACAAATGCGATGAGGAGGTTGATCAGGCTGGGGAGGGCCAGATACCAGAAAAACACCACGAAGGGGGACTGGATACCCCCGTCCAGTGCAACAAGAAGATTCTGTGGGTTGCCGATGGGACTCATCACGCTACCGGTTGTGACCGCGAAGGCCAGCGTTAGCAGAAGAGGCTTGGCGCGGACGCCATGGACCCTGCTCAGAAAGAGGACCACAGGAGTGCCGATGATGGCCACTGTGTCATTCATTACAATGGCAGAGATGGCACCCATGAGAAACAGAATGAGCAGGACGAGCTCGTCAAGTCGCCGTGCCCTTCCGAACATTCGTTGTGTGAGCTGTTGGAGGTATCCACTCCGCAACATTGCCTCGCCCACCACAAACATCCCGAAGAGGAAGAGAATCACATCCAGATTGATTGACAGTAGAGCGTCGACTGGCGGAATCTGCCCGGTAAGGAGAACTGCGGCTGCTCCGAGGGTCATCGCTTGCCATATCTCGATTCTGTTCCTGCCAATCTTACGCACTGCTATCAGCGTGAAGACCACACAGAGTACCGCAAACGGGACAAGAGATGAGACGGACATCAAGTCAACACCACGGATGCGGGAGATTCGCTGTTCGCACATGCTTATAGAGTAATCACTGCGACAATGTGTGGTTTGCAGAGTCTGGATGAGTAGAAGGTGCGTCAGTCAAAGTCTAAGACACTGGCGTCACAGGGACGGGAATCAGCGAGTCAGTAGGAGGCAATGAGTCGGAGGAGTGGCCCAATACAGGTAATGATGCGCTCCAATGAAACCGTGATGACACACCTGCTCCGATGCATTGTCTTGTCGCGGTGCAAGCGTTCATATGCAGGAACCGATGACGACGGCCATACACTCACGAGGTGGTGTGCATCATGTGTGGCGACGACTTCGTTGAAACTCTGAAGGCGAGGACGTCTATCCGGAGCTTTGAGAATGTGTCAATACCGGACTCAGATATACAGAGGATAATCGAGGCAGGCGTGAGTGCACCCAGCGCAGGCAATCGCCAGCCGTGGCGGGTTGTCATAGTCACAGACAAGGCGGTCAAGGAAGCGCTTGCCAAAGGTGCATTCGGCCAGACCTTCGTGGCTTCTGCACCAGTGGTATTGGCAGTGTGCGGCGTGCCCGAGGAGTCCGCTGAGAGATACGGAAACCGTGGCAGAGACCTCTACGTGTTTCAGGACACTGCAGCTCTAACGCAGAACATCCTGCTGGCTGCGCATGCGATGGGTTATGGTACATGCTGGGTAGGCGCGTTTGACGACGAGGAAGTGGCACGCGTCCTGAGGACTCCCTCATCAGTGAGACCCATGGCACTCATACCGATAGGTGTACCGAAGAAGCCAATTCCTGAGAAGCGCCAGCGCCGACCAATGAGCGAGGTTGTGGTGACGGGGCGGTTCGCCTAGTCAGCCCTGCGAAATCCTGCACTCAACCGGACACTACTCTTATCAGATGGTGTCCAAGGTCGGGTCGGACCAAGTGAGTGTATCCGATGACAAAGGTCACAGTCATTATCAAGTCTGAGCCATACTCTGACGAGAGCGCCTACACGGCGCTGAAGCTTGCCCACGCTGCTGTTGACAAGGGGCACATCGTCGAGCTGTTTCTGGTACAAGGGGGCGTCTTCTGTGCGCTTAGGGAGCAGAATCCAAGCCACATGCAGAACCACTACACAATGCTGGACGAGCTGATAACCAAAGGCGTACGGGTTGTATGCTGCGGCACATGCACCAAGACCAGAGGCGTAGCTCAGTCTCTGCTGCATCCGAAGGTCGAAGTGGGAAGCATGCCAATCCTTGCCGACATGATCACTTCAAGTGATAGTACGGTCGTCTTCTGAACGCGGACCGTCCGTTGTGGTCCGGACGGGGATGGGCACAGACGCCAGCTGTGTGAGCCTGGAAGCCGCAGGGGACATTGGCCGACTGCGTGCTGCGCTGCGCTGAAATCAGCGTCAGGGTGATTCGGCTCAGCTCTGCGAATCGAAGCGAAACGACGCGGGGCCCATGCAGTCCAAGACCGTCCAACTCTCTGTCAACTGCAGATCACCTATCCGCTTTGAGCTTCTGTCCTGTCCATCCGGCGTACAGGAAGACAAATATCGGCCACATGGCCGACTCTCTGGGACAGCTATGACCAAGAAGGTGCGCGTGCGGCAAGCCGTGATGAGTGACGTTCCTGAGATAGTCCGTGTCGAGAATGAGACATGGCCGCCCGGGGAAGCAGCAACGGAAGAGATGTTTCGGTCAAGGATTGAGGTCTTCCCCGAGGGAGTGCATGTTGCCGAGTACGAGGGGCGTCTTGTCGGCGTAGTGGCGTTTGAGCGGGTACACTACGACACAAGCAACCCTGTCACCACATGGAAACAGGCCACCGACAACGGGATGATAAGGGCTTCGCACAAGCCTGACGGCGAGACAATATTCGGGATTGACCTCAGCGCGACACCAAGCGCACCCCCAAAGACTGGCACTAGACTGTTGGCCGAGGTCGGACGGTATGCGATACATCACAACCTGAAACGGGGAGTCCTGGGCGGACGCATACCGAAATACAGCGAATACGCCGACAAGATGACACCTGAGGAGTATCTGGAGGCCAAGGACAGTATGGGCAGGCCTCTGGACCCCGAAGTCCGTTTCTACAAGCGAGCAGGTCTCAAGATAGGCAAGATCATCCCGGGCTATTTCGACGACCCCGACAGTCTGAGCTATGGCGTGCTCCTCATCTGGGAGAACCCGTTCTACGTCAAGAACCACATCCTCAGAATGCTTGTGAAACCGTTTGCTATCCTCGCGTTCTGGATATACCTCAGAGTCAAGTTGTAGGGCCACGAGCCTCTTGTGGGATGCTGTGCCCACTCAGGGTTTGGATTACGCCCTGTACGCATCTCACTCCGACGCTTGTACTCGATATGGAGACTCTCACTAGCATCAGATGAGGCCAGATTCAGGCTATCGCCCATTGCTCCCCGAAGCCCGGCAGTGTTAATACATGGACCAACAGACGAAGACAGGGTGTCCAAGTGCCATCAAGTAATAATGGGGAACCGCTCCGAGAGTTCCAAGGTCTGGACGACAACGAGACCGTTCAGTGGAGTCAGAATGCCCGGCTCAGCTACCGAACCTGTGTCCTTCAAGGAGTCCTCCCACTGCTTCTCGGAACAATCATACTCCTTTCGCTCGCCTCCGCAAGTCACACTGCAGGAGTAGTGGCCCAAGTCATCATGAACGTTGTTGGAATCATCGGGGGCTTCGGCCTCCTGATCATGCTCATCCGTGTGCTCTACAAGTCGTTTCAAGTCCAAAGGACCATGTACTACATCACCGACCGCCGACTGGTGGAAGTGCTAGGAACGTTCATAGTCAGGGAGATCCCACGCACGAGTCTGGAAGGGCTCGAAGCTTGGCAGTTCATGAGAGAGTCGCTTTCGCATCGGAGTCCGGGCAAGGAGTACATCAACGTACGCGTCTGCGATCCTGTGTCAAGCACCGTGATAGTGATGAGCGCAGTGGGCACCGACGTGCCGGAAGTCATCACGAAGTGGAGCAGGAAGCGCAGAAACACGGGTCAGTCCCGTTGAAGAATACTATCAGACTTGAGCGTATCTGTGGCCTCTGCTGATTTGAACACAGCGCCTGTCATACTCTTGTGTGGCGGCGACAACAGGAAGACCAAGAGACTCGACGGATTACGGCAGTAAACGACATCTTTCAGTCAGATGAATGTGAACCGAGTCAAGAGGGGACCATTCAGCACAAGTTGGACATGGCGGGATGTCATTCCGCCAACTGTGTGCATCCCGGGGGCACTGGATGCGCATCGGCAGCCATGTCCTTAAGAGTCGACTGGGGCAGCATGAAGTACTGGAAGTGCGACATGACCTGCTGTGAGCTGAAGGTGTGAATGGTGGAGAACAATGACTCAGCATGTAGAGAGAGAGAAGTCACCTTCAGGGAGTTGATTGACCTCCCATCCACCACCCATGCTACATTTGGGCTCTATCGCTACCCGGCCAAGTTCATTCCCCAGGTCATCATGTACATCCTCAAGAACTACGCTCGACCTGGCATGAAGGTGTTTGACCCGTTTGCTGGATATGGCACCGTGGGGGTGGTGTCAAGAGTCTACGGTTGTGACTATGAGATGTGGGACCTGAATCCCCTCATTGAGACCCTCCACAGAATAGCGGTGCTCGAGCCTGCACCAATTGATGTCGATGCGCTTGTGAGAGCGGTGGAGTCGAGCGAGCATGAGTTCATCCCAGACTGGTCGAACTACGAGTACTGGTTTCCCGAAGAGTTCTTTCGAGTGCTCTCTCGCGCCTGGGGGTACTACCATTCACTTGAGGACCAGTACGCCAAGCTCGTCTTGACCATTCCACTTCTCAGGGTCAGCCGCCACTTCTCACTTGACGACATGGGCCGCATGAAGCTGTCCAAGTCACCGAGGTCATGTGAAAGGGTGGCACGTCTGGCAAAGGAAGACTGGGAGTCGAGGTTCAGCACGATGCTGCGCAACGGGGTTTCCGCTGTGCAGAGGAGACTGATTGAGTACAATGCGCTCTCACCCAAGTGTGTGTCATCCACGGTAAGGGGTGGCGTGGACACACTCACAGCCAACCTCGAGGGCTCTGCAGACATCCTCATCACTTCGCCGCCATACCTCCAGTCACAGGAGTACATGAGGTATGCCAAGATGGACCTCTATTGGCTCGGCTACAGTGAAGGAGAGGTCAGACGACTCAGCAAGCTGGAACTACCCTATCGCTCGGTAGCACCAGAGCGTATCCGGTCGGAGACATTCCAGAAAATCAGGGATGGTATACGCGAGCACCATATTCGCAAGTTGTATGACGCATACTTCAGCGGGGTCATCGGGGCGCTCACACGCCTCTCGAAAGACATAACTTCGCGCTTGTTCCTGTTCGTCGGACGGTCCAGCATGAGGGGAAGGCAAGTCCCAATCGATCGGATCATGGCTGAGCACTTTGTGGACTTGGGATGGACCCATGAGGTCACGCTAGTCGACACGATAGTTGCGCGAAGGCTATTCTCCTACCATGTGAATCCGGCCACGCAGAGGAGGGATGACCGTACTTCCGCTGAGAACCTCGTCGTTCTGGCAAAGACCTAGTGACCAGAACACTATCTGGCCGACCCGGACGTGACGGTCGCACACCGAGAGTTGCCTGCGCCTTCGTCACAGCATGTCGCGTCGGTTCGGAGATTGCTCTGACGGTCACTAGGACTCGTAGAGGGCTTAGCAGAAGAAGAATATGATGAAGAAGAAGATAGCCGAAGGAGGGCTCGCGGCCCTCGCTTCGTACACCAGACTTGAATCGCTTAGATACAGCGGTGGATGACTTCCGGTCCCGCTTCCTCGAATTCCTTTCTGGAGACCCACATTCACCAGGCTGCAACGGGAATCGCTGCAGCATTCTGGAAGGTCTTCAGAGAGGCAAGGATAGAGCCACCAATCCATACTGAGTACTGGCGCTCAGGAGGAGCGATGATTCGTACCTCTATGTTCTCAGGTACCAGTTCGGTGATCTCCTTGTGGAGTCGTTCCTTGAGTCCTGGGAACATGGTGGAACCGCCGGAGAGCACTATGTTGGCGTAGAGGTCGCGTCGCAGGTCCACGTCACAGGCCTTGATTGACTCGACTATGTGCTCATCTAGTGGCATGGTGTCGAGACCGATGGCGCTGGGATTGAAGAACAGCTCGGGTCCTTGGAACCGCTCCGCACCGATGGTGATGACCTCACCGTCAGGGAGCATATAGGGCTTGTCGACACCGGCCTTGTCTGCAACTGTCCGTTCCCTCTCGGGGTCCAGTGCGACATAGCAGAGCTTCTCCTTGATGTCTCTCACAATCTCCTTCTCGGCACCGCTGACGAAGGAGTAGCCCCTCTGTCTGAGCAGTCTTCGCAGGTACTCGGTGATGTCACGACCAGCAAGGTCGATTCTTCGGATGGCGTGGTTGATAGAGAAGCCCTCGTAGATGGGCACGATGTGCGTAACACCATCACCAGAGTCAACGACCAGACCGGTGGTACGACCCGAAGCGTACAGTGACAGCACGGCCTGAGTGGCCACGTACACTGCAGGGACTCCAAAGTTCTCGAACATCACAGAGGCCATGCGCTCTCTGTTTTCGCGCGGGTTGAACGGGGCCTCCGTCAGGAGAACAGGGTTCTCACTTGGGTCCACCTTGAGGTCATTGTAGAAGGTGTAGCTCCAGATCTTCTCTATTGCGTCCCAGTCGTCAATCACACCGTGTGTTATAGGGTAGACCAGGCGCAGCACACCTCGAAGGTTGATTGCCTCTTCACCGATGTAGTAGTCTCGTGTATAGTGGTCGACATCCGTCATTATGGACTCGTACCTTGGATACCCGATGAGGGTGGGCCACACACTGCGTGGCTGGTCCTCGCCCGCATATCCGTTCTTGCTAAGCCCAGTGCCATTGTCGATGACGATGGGCTTTGCTCCTAGAAACTCGTCTTCAGCCATTTCAGGGTCCTCACTTTTTCTTGTTCAAAATGATGAGATGATTCACTCACCCACAGTTACTCTGTGCTAGGACTATGTGGAGCCCTGTTGTATTTAAGCCTTGTTTGAACAGGGCCGAAAAATGGCCTGTTTCAATAGATTGATATAATATATATATATGATGTATTGTATTCTCTGTATGACCCCGAAGTGGCAATATGGCCTTTCTTGGCTCTAGCACCTCTGGAGGGCCATTTCTTGGGACCTTGACAGAAGGTGTCTCGTCTTGCCTCACAGTGTATGGACATCAGAAAGGCCCTTGTAACAATATGAACTATATATGACGTATTTTTGTTGGTCATTATGGGGTCGGTATGCGCAAACAAAGATTTCGCCTGTAGATGGCATCTGAGGCCCAGAAACAGGGGGTGTTAACCATGTCGAACTACAAGGAGGCGTTTCTGATGTGTCATTCAGTTCTGGCAGCCAGATTGCGAGAGAACAGGGATCTCCAGACCACTAAAGACCTATATGGTAAATATATGTAATACAGAGTGAGTCAGAATGGCATCCAACGGACTGAAACCGACCGTAGATGAGGTCGTGAGGGTTGAGATTGACAGCGTGAGAGCACGGGGCGTCATACTTCGGGAACTCGAATCAGGTCCCAAGACTGGCACGTACCTCAGAGAGAAGATCAAGGAAGACATGATTCATCACGTAGAAGACACGGAGGGAAAGGTCGTCGACGCAGAGAAGTTCAATGTGACGGACCCAAAGCTCTACTTTAACACGCGGCATCTGGAGGACATTGGTGTAATCACGAGTCGAAAGGACTCCCAGCAGAGACTGTATTCGCTCCAACCGAAGGCAATACACGCCATAAGACGGGTCCTTGACATAACAAGACCTACCACCGTTGTCACATCCATGTCCCGGCCTGATGACATCAGGGGCCTCATGCACTGGTTCATGAAGGAGTCCGAGCCACATTACCGCAACCTGAGGATAGTGGTCGAAAGGGAGAGGTTCTCAAAGGGAGTGGTCAAGGACTTGGAGAGGTTCATCCCTGCCGGCGCCACAAAGAGGTACTCCGCGGTATGGCACGAGCTGCCTCTCGAGGTTGTTGGGTACTATGAGGGGAACAGACAGGGCGACTTGATGGCAACATACGCTTACATTGAGAGGGTGATTCTCGAGGAGGTAACAGAACACAACATTGTCTTTGACCTGACAACTGCTCCGCCCATCATTGGCATAGCCTTCTGTCTGCTTGCAACCGACTACTCAATCCCTGCCATGTACATTCGACGCCGCGAGGGCACCGGTTCTAGTATCACCCACTACCTTGCCGGGCGTGGTCTCATATGACACAGAGCCGTCTAGCGAAGATCTCCATCAGGTCCTTTGCAGTCATGGATGCGCTCGACAGGGCCCTCGCGATTGTGAACGACGACCTTGCAGAAGGACATCTGTCTCCCCGGGAACACCTCAAGACTCAGAGATGGGTTCAGGACATCTCATACATGCAGGCACAGCTGCGCAGTATAGACGCAACTCTACGGCCACATATTGAGTCGGAGATAGGTCAACCTCTTGACCCGGACCTGTTGGCCACGTCTCTCTTCCAGCCCAGCACTAAGAATGTGTTCAGCGAGATGCGGGTCCATTATGCAAGCCAAGAGGGGTATGGTGCCCTGCTCACAGACCTTGAACTCCTAAGCGAGCTTGCCAAGGAACTGGCACTCCTCGGGGATGCGGCCATCTCGCTTGTCGCGCTCCACTACCTCTGGAGTGACTCGCTGCAGGGCGTCGGACGTCTTACTCAGAGACGCGCCAACCTCGTCAGCAATGAAACACTGGCTCAGCTCTGCGACGCATGGGGACTCTACAAGTACAGGATTCACTTCGACCCCCCGACCACCAGCAGATCCGAGATTGAGCACATCAAGGGGTCTCTTGTTGAGGCCGTCAGCGGGGCAGCCTATGTCAACTCTGACTTTGACGGCATCGCAGCGATTGTGGCTCTGCTTGACCGCAGGGTCAGTAGTCAGTCGGGTCGAACTCAGGCGTAGATTCCGGTGATACACTGATGGGGAACATCTCGTAGAACCTCTGCCGTACAGACTCTGCAATACTGGGAGGCGAGTACAGACGCACTCCGGGGATTGTCTGTCTTTGCTGACGTAGCGCGAGAAGAATGGGTCTACCTTCTCTAGTGTCCCTTAGGCGAACCATCTGAAAGCCTGATGACTCGTTGCCCACCAGAAGAGGTGTTTCCCCCAGAAACCTGTCGCCTAAGTCCACCTTCACGATGTCAATCAGGACCCGGCCGACATCGCCAGCAATCTCTTCCTCAGCTCTCAGGAGAGCCGACAGGTCGTCCTCCAGTCTCAGCAGCCGAGTCAGCGTGTCCTGGTCGAACGCACCAAAGGAGTGGGAGAGGACCACCTTGAACAGTCGTCGATAGCGTATTCTTGCCGCATACTCTCTCACAAAGTCTATGTCGGACGACTCCAGCCAGCGGTAGAGGTCACCATCGGTCATCCGGGTGAACATGCCAACACACTCATTCTTGGAGAGTCCCTCCTCCTTCAGTCGGAAGTATGTGGCCTTGCTAGTCAGTGCTTCAGCAACACGTACGGCATGGTGAAGATAGAGGTCGCTGAACATCCATATCCGGCTGAGTATGAGCGCCTCAAGGGAGTGTAGTGCCTTGGACATGAAGGCTCTCATCCATCTTCCACTGGAATGCCTTGCCACTCGGTTCGTGAGCAGCACTCTCTCTGCCGGAAAGATGCCAAGCTCGACCCCGCTGAAGTGGGCGTCCCGAATCAGGTAGTCAGTCTTGTCAATGTCAAGGGGGGAGTCAATGAAGTCTGAGATGAGCGACAGCAAAGGGTCTCTTGACCGCCGCTTCAGCACTTGAACCACTGTTTCGGGTTCGATGCTGTTCTGCTCTAGAACATCTCTGAGACCACTGTGCAGTATCAGAAACTCCCCCAGGTCGGTATGGTCAATGCCAGCCCAAGACTTCAGTGCGAACTCTATGGTATGGGACGTGGGCGGATGCCCCACATCGTGAAGCAGTGCGGCAGCGCGGAAAACCTTCTGGTGCTCCTCATCCATCAGCTCCGAGAGAGGACGAAAACAGGGTCGGCTCACGTCATCGCAGAAGCTCACAACACTGATGCACTTCTTGGCTAGGAAGTTGGTCCCAAGGCAGTGCTCGAATCGAGTATGGTTTGCTCCAGGGTAGACGAGGTGTGCAGGGCCCAACTGCCGCACGTATCTCAGCCGAAGCATCTCCCAAGACGAGACCAGGTCCAGCTCCCATGGAGAGAGGACTATTGCGCCATGGACCGGGTCCTGTATCGCCTTCTGCCGGGAGTGCACCTCGGCAAGATCAAGCATCTCTTTGTGTTCTGCTAGCCGCCTCTGAACAGCAGACCATTCCGCGGGACTGCTCTGGGCCTTCGACAAGGACTGCTCGCGCAGCCCGGTCACTCTGATGAGTGTCACAAGGTCGGTGTCGAGGTCAGATATGCGTGATCGCAATCCGCCACTCCTGTTAGAAGACCCGGTCGTCATGTTCATTCGACAATTTGATGCTTCCATCGGACTAATAAGTGGTATCAAGAGCGGGGTCTGGTTCCGTCCGATGGCAGTCTTCCACTTCTTCGTACTTCCTCCCGAGCTCTCGTGTATTCAAGCGTGTTCGGGACTGTCATGAAGTGACAATACTCGTCCGGTCTACAATAACCCCAGTGTGCCATGCTCTTGCAGGAGGGCGCCATGCGTGCATGATAGAATGGCGGACTGAGTAGCCCCGCCTTGACCATGTAGTCAACGACCTTCAGGATGTTCCTCTTCTCGTAGGCGAGCCGTATGCACGGAGGCGCCCTGCGGAGGATGTCCTTCCGCACAGCCCTAAACAGGCGATACCAGAGTGGACACTCTTTGGCCAAGTAGAGACTGCTGCAGCTAGGACAGAGTCGTTCGCGAATGGACAGTCGGCAGAACTGCATCCTGCTCTCACGAGTGAAACCGGACGTTCTCAGAAGATGGAACTTGACTTCAATGAACCAGTCTGGGGTGAACGAACCGAACTCGTCAATGAAGGAGCGTAGGTCCCGAATCACCTCTTCGCCTGAGGCATTCCAGTGTTCGCAGTCAAGCTCATCCATGAAGGGGCCTCTTTTCGCAGGTCAGTCGTGAGTGCCTCGCTCTCCGACTTAAGCACCGCAACAGTTCTGTGAACCATCGAGTGGAACAACTCTTAAATCGATATGGCAATCGCACAGTGTCCGTTGGACAGAGCTGGAAACAGGAGCCTTGTTACCCTTGAATGACGGCGCTGGGGTCTCTTCTCAGGACTTAGGAAGCGCCTGATGCATCCAGAGTCTGTCCCCAGACTCGACGTATGTATGCACATCGTTCTGTTGTCCAGAAGCGCCAACCCCGAGGCAGATGCCGCGTACCCCAAGCGGCCTGCTCCACCACACGATGAGGCCGCTGTACAATGGTGACTCTGAGTACCGAAGCAGAGGTGTCAATCAGAGAGGCCGTCACGCTTCTCGAGATGAAGGACATGAATGGGGACGGCAAGGACGAGGTAATAGTCACTACTGTCGCCGGTGATGTCAGGGTCATAGCTCTTGAGCCGGGCCCAGGAGCTTTCAGGGAACTAGCTGTGATGAGGGATCTCCCACCATCCTCAGCAATGAGTATCGGTGACGTGGTTGGAGACGGAAGACCAGACATCGTGCTCGGCGGGCTTGATGATACGCTGAGAGTGATCACTCTAGGAAAAGGAGGACTCAAACTCAGGACTGTGTGCCCGTTGGGGACCCTGCCCACTTCTGTGTGCGCGACCAACGTTCAGGGAGACCAGAGGGCCGAGGTGATAGTTGGTTCGAATGACAAGGCCCTTCGGTGCTATGGGTGGTTTGACACTGCACTGGACAAGCTCGCACACAAGGTTGTGGAACAACCCGCCTTCTCAGTGCAGCCACTCTTCAGCCAAGGTGTGCCCTACACGCGAGTCGTGTATGGTGATGAGAGCAGACATATCTATGTCTACCAGTACGCTGATGACCGACTACACGAGGCAATGCGCGCTGAAACAAGGGGACCGGTCTCGCTGGTCGCGACGGGCAGAATCGCAGGAAAGCGAAACGACGACATAGTCACTGTTTCAGATGGCCGACAGATAGGCCTCTTCTCGGTCGATCAGGGCACTATCAAGCCACTGGACAACATCAGAGCACCGGGAGTGGTCACCTCCGTGCGAGTCGGGTCGCTCTATGACCAAGGGTCTCAGCAACAGCAGATAGTTGTCTGTGAGGGAAACTCACACTTGGCCGTGATGGCACTGGAGGGGAGAAGACTGAACCCCGTCGGGAGCCTGAAGACTGAGAGGAAGGCAGCAGAGGCCCGAATTGCAGTAGGCAACCCAATGGGAGAGGGTACAAGAATCGTTCAGGCAGTCGGCAATAGCTTCTACGTCATAGCCGTCCAAACATGAACGCCACCCATGACGTGCAGACACACGGACGGAAACTCCATACCACATACAGCCTAGGACTGCACGACCTTGCCTCTGCTGTGACTGTCACAGAAGCGTGGACACTCTTAGTTGCGCTTTGGGAGCTGGAAGTCTTTTGCCTGTAAGACCTTGATAGACTTCACATCAGTGTGCGCCTCTATTCGCGGAACGAACTGAGCCTCAATCCAGCTCTTGGCTGCGGCGCGAGCTTTCTCGATGTTCTCACCCTCTGCGTTTATGTCAATTCGAACGAAGAGGTGATAGGGTTCCCGCTCTGATAGCTCCTTCTTGACCATTGCCCAGAAGGCCCTAGAACCCGCAGGAATGTCAATACGGCCGACGATCTCCACCCAGTTTCGCCCCTCCATTCTCCTAGACACTATGGCGAGATCCTTCAGCTCAGGCATCTCCTTTAGAGCGGCAAGAACCTTCTCGCCAGTTGCCATATTATCCTTTACAGACTCGAATTCGGCGATAAGATAGTGGTCAGCCCTAAACTTTGCCATCATCAAGACCCCAGTCAGAATATGACGATGTCGCGGTAGTGGCGCACACTTAAGTCTGATGGTGACTTCATGTCATGCGTTCATTGCGTGAGGCTGAATCTTGTGCTCTTAGTGAACGCCCGTAGTGCATGACTCGGTAGCCGGCCGTGAACAGTCCAATCACTGTCACTGCCACTAGGCCCCAGAGGACCCAATCAACCACTGAGAAGATGAACAGGACGAACAGACGCTCAGAGCGGCCGCCAAGGCCCACATCCAGGTCCGCAACACCAAGGTTCTCCGCTCTCGAACGAGTGTAGCTTGTCATTAGCCACCCGGCAAGACACACACAGACCCAGACGGACACTTGGACTCCAAGGATATCCTGCGTTGAAAAGGCCAGAGCCACTGCGACAAGCAGCACGACCTCGGCAACCTTGTCGACAGTCGAATCGATGAACGCCCCGTGCAACGAACTTCGGCCGGACACTCTAGCTGTGGCGCCATCCACACCGTCAAGAAGACCTGTGAGAAACACGAAGACCCCATAGTATGGGCCGGAGTGGAATAGGACTAGCGCCAGTAGACCAAGGAATGCCATGAGCAGAGACATATACGTGATGGAGTCCGGGCGGATACTCGCTGACGCACAGAGTCGTCCTAGGAACAGGACCGGTCTCTTGAATAGCCGTCTGAGGCGCCAAGCACTAGGGCTCGTTGCAGTCATTCCTCCCATAGGTGACTCCACCGTGGACAACACAAGAATCGACCACCATATCATCACCAATACGCGACTGGCCAAACACGATGCTCTCACGGGTCTCTGACCGCAGACCCAAGTGCGAGTCATCCACTAGGATGGTGTAGGGCCCGGCCCTTGAGTCCCCCCCGACAGAGCAGCCGGGGCCCACGAGTGTCGGTCCACGAATCTCCGATCCTGCACCAATCGTGATAGAGGACCCGAGGCGAACCGGTGCACCAAAGTGGACTGTGTCACCCGGTGGTACGAACAGACAGCCCGACTGTACCTGAGCGACTCTGTCCAGGTAATAGTGGTTCAGATTGAGCAGTGCACTGACACTGTCTATGTCAAACCAAGGCCCGGGCGTCGACGTATGGCTGACATGGTCACCCCGCTTGAGAAGAGTATTCAACACATCAACCACTCGGGTCTGCCCATTCTCAATCAGACGTCTGCAGAGGTCGCCGATGTCAGTCCTCATGAGCAACATCATTGAGGAGCTGCCCAAGAACCGAGCTCCAGACGAAGGAACCCCGATAGACGAGAGGTGGCCCTCCGAATCAACGTATACCGCCGAGCCACCTGTGGATCCAATGTCAACAGAGAGCGTGACGGGGTCATGACAATCCCACGACCGCAGGAGAGCCCTTGCAGCCTCTGCATTGGCCACCAAGTCTGCAGGCACCACCATAACAACATCGTCCTCGACATGTTCCAGAGCTGTTACAAGCGTCTGGAGCGGGCCTATCTCGTAGTCTGCCACATCGACCATGTCAATCTTCTTGTCGCGGAGATGCGTTTCGACGTGTCTTCGGACACGGCTACCCTTCCAACCCACGGCTACGGTGAAACTGTCCACCCCTGCAGCCTCCAAGGTGACGACTAGACGCCCCAGCAGTGTATCGTCAACACACGGTAGCAGTGCCTTTGGAACGTGTTCTGTCAGTGCCGCCATTCTGCTTCCGCGTCCGGCGGCAAGTATCACTGCGCGGATTGGAATCCCTCCTGCATCTCAAAACGTAAGGCCCATATGGATGTTTGCCGCTGCATCTTACTGAACGCGTTGAAGAGCCAGACGATTGTTGTGGACAGTCCGGAGAAACAGAAAGAGGCAATCGAGACAGCCATAGAGCTACTACTCTCCGGTGAGCTGGTAGTCTATCCCACCGACACTAGCTATGGTCTTGGCTGTGACCCAAGAGTTGAGGATGCGGTCCAGAAACTGATTCGAACGAAGATCAGAGCACCAGACGTGGGACTTCCTCTGCTCTTTGCTGACCGGGCACAGTGTGAAGAGTATCACGAGTTCGGAGACCTAGAGCAAGTCCTAGCTCGACTCTTCTGGCCGGGTGCACTGACACTGATTGTAACAGCTAAGAAGCCAATGCCCCAGTCAGTGGCTGGGAGTCGTAGGTCAATAGCAGTACGCGTTCCCGACCATGAAGTGCCTCGGGGGATTGCGGCGGGACTAGGCAGTCCAGTTGTCGGAACCAGCGCCAATATCAGCGGTGGCGACAGCCCATTTGAGGTCATGACAGCAATGAGGCAGCTTGGGGAAGCGGTGGCGCTCTATATTGACGGAGGCCCATCAAAAGCCACCATGAACTCGACAATAGTGGGTGTTGAACATGGTCCACCAAGCAACATACGGGTGTACAGAGAAGGACAACTCCGAGTAGAGTGGCTGACTGAGAGTCTACGCGTCGATGCGGACGCGCACAGATTCTGGACCAGTCGGATAGTATACGGTGACATGTGAGGTAATCAATCTGCGACGACTGAATCTACTTGTCGGATGCCCAAGAGACCGGGAGCGAGCTGCCAAGGCTGAGGTCCAGTACTTCATTGGTGACCTAATGGGGGACGACAGAATCAACATATCAATCACCGAGATATCAGGGCTCATCATGTGCTGGACCTCACTGGACCCGTTTGAGGTAGTCAGGCGCCTCAGGACCTATGCAGAGGAGAACCCCTACCAGTTCCGGTTCGCAATCAAGTTCACTCCCATTGAGAGGTCCGTGCCAACAGACTTGGCCCATATTGTCGCAGCGGCACAGGAGATAGGGTCAAAGGTGCTACCGGATGAGTCCTTCCGTGTCACAGTCAGAAGACGACACACACAGCTAGACCCCATGAAGATAGTGAAGGCGGTAGCCGAGGTGTTCCACTCAAGAGTGGACTTGGACAACCCCGACAAGACCGTGCTCGTTGAGGTGCTTGGAGAGCAGACCGGAGTGTCGATTCTGAGACCAGAGGAAGACATACTCTCGATAATGACAATGCGTGGAGAGGAATACTGAGGGCTTCTGTCAGTCCTCAAAGGCCACAAGTGATACTCTGCCAGCGACGCATCTAGACAGAGACTCGAGAAGGTCCGGCAAGGACTCGGAGGCGGCAATTGTCCGAATCTCCTCTGCAGTGATATCGAAGGTCTCCATCACGTTCCGCATTCTCTCGGCAGAGGGCTCGAACGGGATGTCACATCCGGGCCCAATCCCGAGCGAGAGCCGGTTGATGCATTCAGCTACACGTTCCGGGTCCCTATCGATGACCAGAACTGCTACGGTTTCCATTTCATCGGCAACACCCATCTTCTGAAGCGCTGTCGAGATCTGTTTCTGTGCGGAGGCGAATCGTACGACCTCGACACCTAGACTTCGAGCCACCGCATACTTGCCCATCCACGCGTTGAGCGCGTTCTGTGCTGCAGACAGCAGATGCAGAGGACCTGCGATCAAGACCGGATTCAGTAGCTGCACTGCCATCAGATGACTGTACTGCGTTGATGCCATGCGAACGAGTTCGTCTGACTTCGTCCTGTGCACGTTCTTCAGCTCGTCAATACCAACACAGAACGTGTCATTGCCGTAGTACAGCCTTTCCAAGAGCATCTCAAAAGTACCCATCAGAGGAGGCTAGAGACGCTTTATGAAATAGTCGGCAACAGTGGGCTCGAATCCCACTTCGAAGACGAGCTTGTCACGTATCTGCTTGAGGTCCAAGGATGGGTCGTCCGTCTTGAACTTCTTCACCAGTGCGATGAGTGACTCTCGGACCTCCCATGGATAGACCGTCCAAGCATCGACCTTCTGCATGTAGTAGTCGGGAATCACACGAGAGGTCTCCTTCAGGTGAAGCACTGCCGATCTCACCTCTTGGACTCTCTGTGCTTTGATGTGCTCTATTGCATGGAATAGGCTCTCACCAGTGTCGGCCACCTCATCGACAACCAAGACACTCTGACCCTCTAACGGGACCAGCAACGGCTGGGTGATTCTTGGCTCTCGACCTCGCTTCCCCAAGTCGGTGTAGTACTCAATCCGCACATTCCACATCGTATTCGCGTAGAGCACATCAGATAGGATTCTTGCGGGAATCCAACCTCCACGCGCAATGCCCACGATCACTGTGGGTTTGTAACCACTCTCGACAATACGCTCAGAAAGCTGCAGAGTCAAGTTGTAGACATCCTGCCAGCTCAGAATCAAGTACTTCATGTCACAGAACGCCTGATGGTTTGACACGGGATGGCCTAGAAGGACCATATTAAGTATGTCAGTCCGCGCTCCACAGTCATGCGTATGAAACGGTTCGCCAAGTGGTGATTGGATGTCAGTGAAAGTGAGATTGCTAGTCACACGAGAGGCTGTTCACCAAGTTGGCAGGTCGTGCCTTCGCGGAGGCGGACAGAAAAGCTCGGAGGTTGAACACTCGTGGACATGCCGTGCGTGGTCTGTTGGTGTTGATACAGAAACACGGCAACTCGAATCTTACAACACATCATTAGGACTCGAAGCGTGATTCCAGTGCTAATCCATAGGACTGGCAAGACTCCGACAGACTCTGCCCAAGCGACCGCCTAGTGCTCAGCACGGCACAACACAAATCAGGGGAGATGTGAGTAGGACAGTTGGCGGAACCATTGAGAACCGACCTGCTATTGACTCACATTGGTCAGCTTGCGACCCTAGAGGGAGGAAGCAAGAGACCGAGAGTAGGAGACAGTATGAGAGAGCTCGGAATAGTCAGAGATGCAGCAGTAGCTGTATCAGGCGGCAGGTTCCAGGCGGTCGGAACGACCGAGGAGGTGGTTGCATCACTGGATGAAGACCCAGTCCTCCCAGAGATGGACTGCCATGGCATGTTCGCAATGCCGGGATTCGTCGACAGCCACACACACCTTGTGTTCGCCGGGTCAAGGGAGAACGACTTCGCCATGAAACTGGCTGGAAAGACGTATCTTGAGATACTCAAGGCGGGAGGCGGAATACTAAACAGTGTCACCGAGACCAGAAAGGCCACCGCAGAGCAGCTGATGAGGATAGCGTTCTCCTTTGGAGAAGAGATGGTCAGAGAGGGCACCACGACGATAGAGGTGAAGTCCGGATACGGTCTGAACACCGAGACAGAGGTCAAGATGCTGGATGTCGCGGCAGCTCTGGGCAAGATGCTTCCGGCCCGGATAGTAGCCACATTCCTCGGTGCTCATGCTGTGCCGCCAGAGTACGAGGGTCGCACCGATGACTATGTGGACATCGTGGTCAGCGAGATGATACCTCAAGTCGCATCCAGAGGCCTTGCTCAGTTCTGTGATGTCTTCTGCGAGAAGGGAGTATTCGATGTGGAACAGTCAAGACGGATACTTCTCGCGGCCAAGAAGGCCGGGATGAAGCTCAAGGTGCATGCCGATGAGATAGTTCAGCTGGGAGGGGCAGGTCTTGCTGCCGAGCTGGGTGCCACATCCGCAGACCATCTCCTGAGGGCATCAGAGGACGACCTTGAGGCAATGAGAAAAGCAGGGACCATCGCGACATTGCTCCCCGCAACCGCCTTCAGCCTCAATACCGAGTATGCAAATGCGCGCAAGATGATAGACATGGGCCTGCCTGTAGCACTTGCAACAGACTTCAATCCGAACTGCGCTAACAGCTCGATGTTCTTCACTCTTGCGCTCGCATGCTATAAGATGAGGATGTTTCCGAGAGAGGCAATAACCGCAGCCACAGTCAACGCAGCCCACGCACTTGCACTTCAGCAGGAGGTGGGTAGCGTGGAGGTGGGCAAACGGGCAGACCTCATCGTGCTGGAGTGTCCTAGTCCAGAGTACCTGTCCTACAGGTTCGGAATGAACTTGGTTCACACCATGATTGCGAATGGGGAAGTCGTGCACTCAAGGATTGGAACATGAACAGCTCACTGTCTCAACAGTGGACCCACTGTCGATTCTACCGCCTTGACAACCTGACCGGAGTCCATGATCTCTCGTATCTTCACGATGTCCGCACTCAGTGGCCGGTCATCTTCAACGAATGGCACAGACTTGCGTATGACATCCCGGGCAGTCTCAAGCGCAGGGGAGGACTTGAGTGGGAGTAGCAGGTCCATGCCCTGTGTAGCACACAGGTACTCGATTGCTACGACGTTCCGGACGTTCTCAAGTATCTGACGAGCCTTTCTCGCCGCTATCGTCCCCATACTGACATGGTCCTCTTGTTCTGCACTTGTTGGTATCGAGTCCACGCTCGCAGGATGGGCAAGGACCTTGTTCTCTGAGACCAGTGCTGCGGCAGTGTATTGAGCAATCATCATCCCTGATTCCAGACCGCTCTCGCGGGTGAGAAAAGCTGGCAGACCACTGAGCTTCGGGTCCACGAGCCTGTTGACCCTCCTCTCAGCTATGTTGGCCATCTCTGAGAGGGCGATTCCAAGAAAGTCCATCGCGAGGGCGATGGGCTGCCCGTGGAAGTTTCCGCCAGACATGACGGCATTGCCCTCTGTGAACACAAGTGGATTGTCAGTAGCGGAGTTGATCTCGGTGGCAATCACGTCCCGCACGTATCTTATGGCGTCAAGTGAGGCGCCGAGGACCTGAGGAGCGCATCTGAGCGAGTAGGCGTCCTGCACCTTTCCACAGTTGGCATGAGACCGGTTTA
The DNA here is from genome assembly GCA_013388835.1 of Candidatus Thorarchaeota archaeon. NCBI lineage: Archaea > Promethearchaeati > Candidatus Thorarchaeota > Candidatus Thorarchaeota archaeon. The sequence continues at coordinate 41,368 of JACAEL010000020.1, forward strand.
TCTCGCTGTCTGACAGAAGGCAAAGCATGGCACTGGCCACATCATGCTGTCCTCTGTGTGGTCGCACATTGTGTATGCGCTCGTCAAGAGCGACTCGTGTCCCGCGCAGTGCTTCCAAGCTCATGCAGGCCGCAATGACAGCATTGCGCATCAGGTCCATGGCATCATGCACGGCCAATGCACCGACCGAGGTCATTGGCTGGGTCCCGTTTATCAAAGCGACACCCTCCTTGGCCTGAAGCTCAAGCGGCACTATCCCCGCTTTGTTCATTGCAGAACGCCCGTCCATCCTCTTCCCGCGATAGAATGCTTCACCTTCACCAATCATGACGAGAACCATGTGCGACAGGGGTGCCAAGTCGCCACTTGACCCCACAGAGCCCATCTGAGGCACTACGGGAGTCACTCCCCTATTGAGCATGGCAAGCAGGGTCTCCACCACATCCACACGAACTCCTGAGAAACCCTTTGAGAGTGCGTTCGCCCTCAGAAGCATCATGCCCCGTACCACTTCAGGCGGGAACGGTTCGCCGACCCCTACACTGTGACTGCGTATCAGGTTCACCTGGAGACGCGCTAGGTCGTCCGGGGCAATGGACACATGCGCAAGGTCACCGAATCCAGTATTGACACCATAGACTGTGCGTCCCTCGGATATGGCACGCTCTATCACACGTCTGCTCTGCAGGACTCGTTCCCTGGCAGCCTCAGCCAGTCGGACCTGAGCACCCTCTCTGGCAACCTTCACCACCGACTCGATGGTCAGATGCTCACCGTCAACATCGATTGATATGGCCGTGACCTCCAAGTGTTCGGCACAGCGACCGTCGTGTGTCTTTTAGGATTGTCGCATGGCAGTCTGCTCTGGACGCCATACTCGGACTCTGACTGGGACAAGGACTGCGTTCTCCTGCAGCCAGTCTTCCAGCATGGTAACGTTCCGTGGCTCATCGGTGTCGCATAGAGAACCACTAACAGGTGTCATCATTTGTCAGGGCATCCTCTCGAGTCGCTTACGGACCATGTCCTCCACGAGGCCTTCCTCGGGAATGTAGGGGAGTGTAATGTGTCCCGCACCATCTGCTCTGCGGTTCCACTCAGCAGCGGTCTCCATTGCGTTGGGATTGCGAGCCCATGCACGACGGGCAATGCCACCAACCACATCCCAGTCCAGTGCCACACGGATTGTGCGGTCCACTCGCTCACTGCCATCAAGCACTAGTCCGAATCCGCCGTTGATGGCCTTGCCGGTACCCACGCCACCTCCATTCGACAGCACTACGAGGGTCATGCCTCGGGCAGCATTGCCCGCCCAGCACTGGTGCGCCATGTCACTCATCACATTGCTGCCGTCACGTATGTTTGCGGTCTCTCGGAAGGGAGAGTCAGTCCCGCTGACATCGTGATGATCCCTGCCAAGCATTATCGGGCCCACCTTGCCCTCTCGGACCAGCCTATTGAATGCAAGGGCAATCTTGACTCGCCCTTCGCCATCAGCATAGAGGATTCTGGCCTGGGACCCGACTACAAGCTGGTTGCGTTCAGCATTCTTAATCCAGACATAGTTGTCACGGTCCTGTCCTCTCCTGTGCGGGTCAATGCATGACATCGCAGTCTGATCGGTGGTCACTAGGTCCTCGTGTCTTCCTGAGAGACACACCCACCTGAACGGCCCATACCCGTAGTCGAAGCAGAGGGGACCCATCAGGTCTTCCACGTATGACGGAAACACGAAGCCCTCAGTTGTATCCCTGCCGTTTCGTGCCACTGACGTCACTCCAGCATCGAAGACGGCCTTCAGAAAACTGTTCCCGTAGTCCCAGAAGTGTGTGCCCCGCCGGGTCATTGCGGAGATGAGCTCGAATTGCTTCCGGAGGGAAGAGTCTACCAGCTCGCGGAATCGCCTCCGGTCACTGCGCAGTAGTTCTCGGCCCTCTTCGAACGTGACCCCCTGTGGGGTGTACCCTCCACCGTAGACATCATGACAAGAAGTCTGATCAGAGGCAAGGTCCACTTGCACTCCCTCGTCCAGAGCGTACTGCCAGAGGTCCACTACGTTCCCGTGATAGCCGATTGATACAGCACGGCCGCTGGCTCGATGGTCCTCCACCCAGTCGAATACCTGTTCAAGACTGTCGGAGGAGAGCTTCAACCAACCCTGTCGGCTCCGAGTCTCAATTCGACTCTTGTCAACCTCGGCAATCACTCCGACGCCACCAGCAATCTCAATTGCCTTCGCTTGAGCGCCGCTCATTCCGCCAAGTCCAGAGGTCAAGAACACCTTGCCACTCAGGTCCCTGTCCGGAGGGATTTTCAGGTAGAGTCGCCCTGCGTTCAACAGTGTGATGTAGGTGCCGTGTACGATGCCCTGGGGACCTATGTACATCCAGCCGCCAGCTGTCATTTGGCCGTAGTTGGCCACACCCATGGCGGCTGCCCGCTGGAAACCTGTAGGAGTGTCAAACATCCCGACCATGAGTCCGTTGGTCGATATCACGCGTGGTGCATCACGACTGGAAGGGAAGAGGCCAACCGGATGACCTGAACTGACAACAAGCGTCTGCTCTTCTGTCATTGACTCGAGGTAGAGCTTGATGAGCCTGTACTGAAGCCATGACTGACACACCTGTCCGCTCTCTCCGTACGTCACGAGCTCGTATGGATACAGGGCAACATCGAAGTCGAGATTGTTGTCAATCATCAGCTGAAGGGCTCGTGCTTCGAGAATCCCCTTGTACTCGTCAACAGGACGTGCCTTGATGGCTCCGGGAGGACGGTAGCGGTAGGCATAGACTCTGCCCCGTGTGATGAGCTCTTCCAAGAACTCTGCGGCCATCTTCTTGTGGTGCTTCTTGGGAACGTACCGAAGTGCGTTCTTGACTGCAAGTACAGTCTCGGACTCAGACAGCTCATATCCTCTGCTTGGAGCTCTCCGATAACGGGGGTCAAAGACAGGGTCAGGGGGCAGCTCGTCGGGCAACCTCAGGGTCATGGCCTGCGTGACATCAAGGTCCAAACGCATTCACCACTAAAGAGACAACTTGGTTAGTTCATAAAGGCTACCACTAGGTGGACCAGCTGATTGCCGAACTTGGTATGGTGGTCATACTCTGTTGGCGTGCCGATTGTTCGTCAATCTCAGACAAGAGCACTGTCCGGACCGTGCCATCACCGCAGGACACATGGATGGCCTACCGACAGTAATGCTCCGAGTTGGACCTCTACGGATAGGGAATGCAAGAGACCGGTCCCAGTCGCCCATGTCATATATGCGCAGCACATCGGTCAACGTACTGCTCAAAGGGGAGACCTATACCATCATGCGTAGCCCTAGAGAGGTCTGCCGCTTACTCAGATGTCGCCGAGTTCTTAAGTCACTGCTGGCAGGCCCTTGTCACTTGAGGGAACTCGCAGAATGGGCGGCATTCTCTTCTTCAGGACCAAGATGCTTGACAAGGTGGTCAGTTTCTACGTCGATGCTCTGGACATGAGCATATGGCTAGACCAAAGAGACTGTGTGATACTGCGAAGAGACAACCTGCTCATAGGATTCTGCAGTCGAGATGCTGCAGACCTCTGTGGGATAGTGACACTTTACTACTCAACGCAGACCGAGGTCGACAGGATGTATCAGAAACTAAAGCATTGTGCAGAGGGGGAGCCCAAGACAAATCAGAAATACCAGATCTACCACTTTCTTGCAAGAGGTCCTGAAGGTCGAGTCATCGAGGTCCAGCAGTTTCTTCATCCAGTAGATGACCTATAGCCGGTGACACTTCTCTCCTAGTGGGACAACCTATCCTACGAGGCTCCTAGAGTGCGACCAGAGAGGACGATGTGCTACTCCATCCAAGTCGTCGGGCGTTCTGGAATGCCTCACTTGACTCCTTGTGGTGTCCAAGAATCCAGAGCAGAAGTCTCAACTTGTTCTGGACATCAGGGTCATCGGGCGAGGCCTCTGCCTCCTTTCGTATTCCCTCCTCCATCTGGCGATACTCCTATATCTCTCGAAGACGCTCTTCCCTCGCCGCCTCAAGGACTCTGTAGATGTGTTCGCCAGGCCGACTCAGTGTGTATTCCATCACCTCGGGCGGGAGTGACTTCACAAGCTGGTTGATTACCGCGTTCGGTGTGTCACGTGTCCGCCAGATTTCGCCCTCAATGAGCATGGTTTCATACTTGGACTCCATGAATTCCAGTACGGTCTTGAGACCGACTGTCACGGGATTATCGCTTCCAAGCTCGCTATTACAGGAGTTCCACTCATAATAGACGACCTCGTTTCCAATCAGATAGACAGACCGCGGAGTGGGGTCGATGCGTTTTGTGTCGTCAAGCAGTGTCCTGACCGTATACTTGTCGCGGGGAGGAAGCTTCTCACGCAGTCCTGCAGACATGGCATGAGAACACTGCAAACACAACAAGATAAACAATACCTCGGCAAACCATGCAGGACGAGAACAGCCTATCTGTGAATGCATGATGCTGTCCGCACGCCTGCGACTGACACACGACCAGTGCGCATGGTAGTCCTGCGGTCTTCGCCCCATGACCGGCTGCTTGTGGAATCAGTCATCGGAGGACTAGAGTGGCAGTTCCCACAGCAGCCACTCTGGCAGCGGGACGAACAACCGTACATAGATGAGCAAGACAAGCAGAGCGATTGAGAAC
>JACAEL010000021.1 GCA_013388835.1 Candidatus Thorarchaeota archaeon
GACCAGTACAAGAATGTCCAACTTCTGGGCAACTGCTCCCAAGACCCATCGTCCTGATCACCGCATCTGGCTCGATAGGACATGTGACTCAGCAGTCGTCGCTGTGCTTCTGTGTGTCTGGCCCTAATGGCGTCTTCAGGCAACCTAGAATCAGCAGAGGAAAGAGGACCGTCGCATCACCTATGACAGTCTCATATCTCGCTTCGCACTGTATCTTCTGCCAAGACACCCCTTCGGCAAGAGGCGCCCCGCTCAGGCTACCAGCCTCGGGGCGGTCCATGGTTATCTGCACAGCAAGGTCGAGGCCGCCCTTCAGGATGGTACTCCCCATAGTGAAGTGCTTCGTGAGACCTCCACCGAGCATTATGGCACCGGTCTTCTTGACACTGGTAATAATCTCTCCAAGTATTCGTAGATCCTTCACGAAGTCAAGTGATAGAGGCTTCATCGTGCTATATGTGTACATGTGGAAGCCGAGCATCGAGTCCATTAGTCCCGGCGAGAAGACGGGGACATTCTTGAGATAGGCCTGCCTGACCACAGATTCGCTGTCCTCAATCGAGGCACCCAGAGCGGCAATGAACTCGCTCGGGGCAAGCCCTGTTCGCTGTCGCTCGGTGAGCCCATCAAGAAACGCGTAGACTCTCTTCTCGAATGTCTCGAAGTCGCCCTCTTTGACAATGATGTCACCAATTCTGCCCATACCGGCCTCCCGCAGTTCCGATTCTGTCTTGCGAGTTGGAACCCTGTAGTGACCGCCCCCGTAGGCCTCGATTAAATCGTGAACAATGTTGGCACCACTTGTGACCAGCGCGTCGACAAACCCGTCCGCAATCAACCTGCTGACGATGTAACGGAGCCCCCCGGGAATCATAGGCCCAGACAAGGAGAGGTAAGTGAAGCAGTCCGGGTCACTGAACATCTCATGGACTATTGCTGCAGCGCGCCCCAGCCGACCTGCGCCGAGCACGCCTACTTCTCTCATCGCACTGACCAGTTCCGGTATTGTGGCACTGTCAGCACACTTTATGTGTTTGACCCGCTGCACGAGCTTCACCGAGGCAGCAGTCTGAAGTATGATGATAAAGGATTCTGTTCAGAAGGAGGTGGACGCGAGTACAGGTCCATTCCGGGAGGGCGCGACCCGAACTCGCGCATTCCAAAAACAGTACTGTTTCACTAGCCATCTCTGTGCTCGATTGACTCTTTCGGTATGCATGAATAGGTCAAGCCGGTCAGAAAGGTCATGGAGAGGTCCACGAAACTAATGTCACGTCTACAATGCAGTATGCTTAAACGACTAGGCCACTCCAGAAGCTCATGCAGCCATTACTGGACTCGTCATTCTACTTCATGATGACTACCGTCATTTTGCTGCAGTTCTCTTGGCTAAGCCTAATGCGCAGTGGAGGCAGAAGATATCTTCGGTCGATTGTACATCACCACAGGCCAAACACGGCACTGGCGAGAGCATACGCATGGAGACTGGAACGACCAGCCAATGCTGTGATAGAGGGAGGGACTATGACAGCCCTAGTGATCTTCCTTATGGGACTTCACTTGTCCACGTACACAGCGGAAATCCCTCTTACCGCTCTATTCGTAGTTGGACTTGCAATGGCACTCTATACCACGAGCACACTACAGACAGCCCTCGGGGTGAAACGACTTACAAGCGTTGAGAAACAAATCGCTGACAAGATAGACTCGAGCGTAGATAGAATCGGTTCTGCACGAACTTTGATAGACGAACTGGTGGGAAGGAGGAGTCGTCAAGACAGTGTGAGATGGCTCGCACTCTTCAGAATAGCCCTCAGGGACACGCCACTTGGCTGGTCCGTCCGTGATGCACTGATGGAAAAGAGGAAGAGCTGGGAGAGAGCAGCAGAGACGTCAATAGCAGCACGAAAAGCGTCAGATAACGGACAGCAAGGCCCCAGCATCACATAAGAAACTCGTTTCAGTCCAGCGATAGATGATACGTTCCTTCAGCAAGTCTTAAATGGACAGGCAAGGGCGTCAACCAGAACCCCTTAGAGAGGAACCCGAATGTCAGCCACTGAAGTTCTGAAGGGCCGGAGAGGCGTCGTCACAAGCTATCGGAGAGGCAAACACCTTCAGCATCCCAACCAGGTACTGATTCAGTTCGACGGAATAGAGACCAAAGAGGCTGCAGCCCGACTACTTGGCAGAGGTGTGAAGTGGGTTTCAGAGACTGGTCGGGAGTTTCTTGGCAGGGTTCTGGGACCGCATGGCAACAGCGGTGTTGTCCGTGCGAAGTTCAGGACAAACCTGCCGGGACAGGCAATAGGAACGCAAGTCTATCTGATGTAGACGTCAAGTTTTATCAGACACCAGCGGAAGACCCGCATGGCTCCAATGATGTAGACGGCTATCTGAGGGTAGTCAGACCCTACGAAGAGTCATAGTTAGACTGAGGAGCCACTACATGATGGCTAGCGTGCGAGGACACCTGATTGACCGAGATTGTTATGCTTATCTCAGCCTACTTCGTTGCGGGCTTGACTCTGAAGACGGGAGATGACCTGCTCGATGAACTCGACAAGCCCAGATTGGCTTGGTTCCCGTTAGTACTATCCGGGATCCTCTTCGGCATGATAATGACTCAGTCTGAGTGGGACCTGGTCGTAATGACCGCGATAGTGGTGGGTGTTGCCGCTTCTGGAAAGGTCGACCGGCGACAGTTCGCTGGAGGACTGGCCATGATTGTGATTGTGCTTCTTCTCAGAGGACTGCCAGCAGTCACTAGCTGGCTTGAATGGACCGCTCTGCTCATCATGCTATTCATGGCCGCAGTCTTGGACGAGAAAGGGAATGACTGGGCAGACGCGGAAGTCTCACCACGCGCAACAAAGTTCTTTGCATACCGGCTCACTCTAAAGGCTTCAGTCCTGCTCCTGTGTATTCCATGGCCACCACTACTCCCATCAGCGATTGCGTTGTGGTTCTTCGACCTCGGCTATGAGCTTGCCAGATACGTCCTCAGATCTTGGGCGGATAGACGTGTAGTGGAGCAAGACTACAGCACACGTCCATGAATTGTGGCACAAGTCCGAGTTCACGGGCGACGTCAACGCCACGCTGACTGACGTACGCGATTCCGTTGACCCCACTTCGAACAGCGTACTCATCTGACTGGATCTTGTGTTCACCCAGCGGGCGGGCGCAACCAAGCAGAATGGGAACGTCTTGCATTGCCAGACGGGCAACAGTGAGCACGCGCCCCACGGCCTCCGGACTCGGAGGTGTCACATTAGCCATGGGAGTCTTGCGTATGGGAGACAGCACAATCACGACCACCGCACTTGGTCGGCAATCCGCGACAGTCTGCAGAGCGGCCAGCTCACCACTGAGTCGCCCATAGTCAAGTCCCACCAATACATGTGGCACCGTGGGAACGCCTCGTTCAGAGAGCAGTTTCAACGACTCAGCCATTCGCGCGGGACCGTCATGCAGGTGGTATACCTCTCTTGCGACCCTCTCGTCGCCTATGACATCAAGCATTGCCGCATCTACCTGCGCATCGGAGAGCATGTCAGCGGTCTCCACATCTACGATGCCCGTATGGACTACAACCTTGAGCCCCATCTCGTTGCGTATCTTGGACAGAGCATGCCCGACTCTCTTCAGTGGGACCTGACCCGCAGAGTCAGACCCGCCGCTGACAAGTAGGCCTTGTCCACCTCTTGACTGAACCTCCTCAGCTAACTTCAGGAGCGCATCTGGTGTGGTGGCCGGTCGCATCCCTGTCAGGTATCGCCCACGACAGTGGTCACACATAAGTGAACACGAGGTTCCGGTCACACTTGCGGAAACGAACGCATATGGGTCGACTTGACTGTGGTCACGTATGCTGTATGGATATCCTGTTGGGCTGTAGCAGAGCAAACCAGTACCGAACCTGCGCAGGCGCAAGGAGAGGCCGGTTGCCATCACAGACTCAAACTCGTGACGAGGAGCGCTCATGAGTGCAAGGCCTTCAGTCATAATCCGGAAGCCCATTCAGACGACCAGAGGGCTAGCAGGATGCAAGGCCTATTATGCTTTTGATTCAGGACCAAACAAGAAGCTAGAAGTACTGCTTGGTCACTGCACTAGTCACTCACCAGACCAGACACAGGTGGTTACACGTGTCAGACAACACCACAGGAGACATTGGTACTTTCTTTGACGCGAAATGCATCGCAATCTACGGGGCTTCTGCGACGCCGAACAGCGTAGGCCAAGCAATTCTTCAGAACTTCATCAAACCGCAGTTCACCGGAGAAGTCTATGCCATCAATCCAAGATACAAGCAGGTCCTCGGAGTGCCGTGCTATCCGACACTTCAAGAGGTGCCAGAGTCGGTCGACTTGGTCGTTGTCGCAGTACCCGCAAGACTGGCCCCGACGGTCTTCGAAGACATCGGCAAGAAGGGCGCAAGAGCAGCTATAGTGATCTCCGGTGGCTTCTCAGAAACCGGCCCAAGAGGAGCGGAGCTAGAGAACGAGATGCTCAGCGTTGCAAAGAGGTATGGCATCCGAATAATAGGTCCGAACTGCGTAGGAGTCATAGACACGCGCACGCATATCGACACATTCTTTCTGCCAGAGTATCGATGCGGCAGGCCCAGAGCCAGCAACGTTGCCAACATCTCGCTTGTCTCGCAGTCGGGAGCATTTGCTGCTGCAATATCGGACTGGACTGCACAGCTCGGACTTGGCATAAGCAAAATCGTGAGCTTGGGAAACAAGTGCGACGTGAGTGACGATGATCTTCTTCGCTATCTTGCTCAAGACAGTACAACGCAGGTCATCTGCTACTACACAGAGGGGTACGACGCCGACAAGGGTCGGTCTTTCTTCGAAACTGCAAGTGGTGTCACTGGAACCAAACCAGTCCTAGTGGTAAAGTCCGGAAAGGGCGATCGTGCACGTGCTGCCGCGAGCTCCCACACAGGATCGCTTGCGGGATCAGATAGCATAGCTGACTCCGCCTATAGGCAGGCGGGCATAATCAGAGCCGGGAATTTCGAGCAGATGTTTGACATGGCCAAGGCTCTAGCAATGCAGCCACCGGCAATGGGCAACAGGGTGCTCATGGTGACAAATGGCGGTGGACTTGGCGTAATGACGACAGACGCCCTCGAAGCACTCAATCTATCAGTTCCGACTCCGTCAAGTGAGCTGGAGCAGAAGTTGAGAGAGCGGCTGCCTGCCTACTGTGCGGTTGGGAATCCCGTGGATGTGGTCGGTGACACCGATGCGAGTAGGTATGATGCCGTGTTTGAGGAAGCCATTCGGAGTGGGGAGTATGACATGTTCGTGGTGGGAATGCTCCTTCAGACGCCCAGCCTTGGAATGGACATCACAAATGTGATAGCCAACTACCAGCGCCAGTCAGGCCTTCCATTTGTTGTCGTTTCAATGGGGGGAGCATTTACAACCAAGGCGGGAGAGATAATGGAACTCATGGGAGTGCCCACCTATGCAACAGGGGAGAAGGCGGCCCTTGCAGCCAGTGCATTGGCGAGATATGGAGAGATAAGGCGTAGGAAGCAGTCTCAAGGTATGATTTCTGGTAAGCCATAAATAGGGCTGGTAGAGCCAACAATCAGAGGTCGGATGAGATGAAACTGGCAAAGAAGGTCTTTGAAACGGCACTCGGCGAGGGTAGGACCTTCGTGTTGGAACACGAGGCAAAAGACATACTGAAGTCCTACGGAATACCCACACCACCATATGCCACGGCCACTAGTGCAGACGAGGCGGTCAAGAAGTCAAGAGAGATAGGCTTCCCGGTGGTATTGAAGATTCTCTCTAAAGACATCATGCACAAGTCAGATGCAGGGGGCGTGAAAGTAAACCTCAAGGACGAAGCCTCTGTCAGGAGTGCCTACGATGAGATTATGGCAAACGCTCGCAAGTACGGAGAGAGCAAGGGTGTCACAGTGGACCTGAGCCGAGGTGTATTGGTCTCGAGCTTTGCGGATGCGGGCACCGAGGTGATTGTGGGTGTGACTACAGACCCCCAGTTTGGTCACGCCATAATGTTCGGGCTGGGAGGAATATTCGTTGAAGTGCTCAAGGATGTCACGTTCAGATTGATTCCATTGAGTGAAAACGATGCTAGGGAAATGATTCGTGAGATAAAGGCAGCGAAGATACTAGATGGGGTGAGAGGCCAGCCACCAAGGGACGTCGATGCTCTGGTAAAGACAATCATGGGAGTTTCGAAGATGGTACAGGAGAACCCTGAGATACGAGAGCTCGACTGCAACCCGTTATTCCTGTACGAACGTGGAAAGGGAGCTGTTGTCGTTGATGCCAGGATAATCATCCAGGGACCGAAACCAGACACAGCATCTAGCCACTGATGACCTGTGAGAGTAGTATCAGACCGCGCTTCAGGTCAGACTCTTGCAACCCATCTTCAGACGTGGGCTGCTTAGTGCCAGCAGAAACCAGTAGCAGCAGAGATAGAACTCTAGGCACCAGATGAGGATTCCTCACTAGGAAGTCCCTGTTGCCAGCAGTTTCTAAGATTAGCCCTTCAATCTTGCGCCCAATCGAACGCGTCTGCTCAATCATCTCCGGAGAGGGTCGTATCCTTCTGTAGAGGGACGGGATTGAATGCTCGTATTGGAGGGTCTCGGCGGGTACGCCCGCAAGCTGCAGCATCGATAGGGCTCCGACAATGAAGGACTCGTATTCATCTGAACCAATCTCGCTTAGACCGACCCTGGCAGCCTGAATCTGAACAAGGATCCTGAGTGAGTTGGTCAGCAGATGTCGAAACACAGACTGAAGAGAGGATATGTCTGAGAGAAATTCCTCAGCATATACAGACTCCAGCCTCGCAGCTGCAGAGGAGTCTAGATTCCTGTCGAAGCCGGGGGCGAGCTGGACCCGAGCAGCTCGAATCAGGCTGGTGGAGGTGCCAATCTCCCTTACTGCAGTGAGACTGCCGAAGTCCTCCGGCATCATGTGAAAGAGGAGAATTCGGACGAGGTCGTAAGCGGTTTCAAAATCGGTCTCGGTAGTCATGGTACGTCCCTGTCCACGACAAGACAGTCCTGAGAGAAGCATCCACGATGATGCGATGTCATCGCGGAGGCGACCTGCGTCACCAGAGAGTGCAAAGTTGTGCTCAGCAAGAAAACTGGAGAGGCGATCAGTGGCTGCACGAACTCGGTCGAGAGTCGCCGCGCCCAGCTCTATGGACGAAATCGAAGAGAGGAAATCACGGGCGTCCTGAGAAGCTGGACGCAGCACAAAGCCGGGGTTCTCGCGATTTGGAGTCCACCACTTGCTCGTTGATGCGAAGTAATCGAGGACATCGATTGCTTGCGTCAAATCTGAGGGGGAGCTAGTAGTACGATTGTTGAGATAGGCGATTAGTCGTGTCAAGAGCGCAAGGAACCTTGAGAGATGGTCAGAGAGTCTTCGGCCTGCGTAAGAAGAAGAGGAGAACTTGGAAACTAGGTGTCCAATCTGACTTGAAGCCTCACTATGGAAACGCGTGTTCAGTATTCCTCGGTAAACTTCAATGGGAGTCCTTGTCAAGGCCCGAAGTCCTCCTCAAGTGATTGTACTCAAGGCATCTGGCATACCATCTGGAAACCTAGAAGACAGCCCTGCAGTATAGAGGATATAAATGACTATGTCACGAGCGCTTCATTTACCGTAACGACGCGAACGCTGTTCATATGATCGTATTGCCCGCCAGATGTCAATTCTACGTACAGCAGGCCAGTAGACCTGAGCGAAGTAGAGCTCCGAGTAGGCAGACTGCCACAGTAGGAATCCGGATAGTCGCTCTTCCCCAGAGGTGCGTATGATCAAGTCGGGGTCAGGGACACCGTTAGTGTAGAGATGCTTCTCTATCAACCTCTCATCAATGTCTGAAGGAGAAAGTGTTCCCGAGGATATCTTCGATGCAATAGCCTTCACAGCATCCACAAGCTCAGCACGTCCCGAGTAACCAATGGCCACATTGAGAATATGGTCCGAGTACTTGGCGGTCTCCTCCTCTGCGGCTGCGATGGCCGCTTGTACCTCTTCGGGAAGCAGGTCCACCCGACCTATCGCATGGATTCGCACTTTGTGCCGATGCACATCTGGGTTACCAACCACTTCACTGAACTTCTCTTTGGCCAAGGCCATTATCTCCCTGACTTCATCGGGTTGGCGCTGAAAGTTCTCGATGGAGAAGGCGTATAGTGTGCAGACTTTCACACCAGCCTCCCAGAGTATCTTGAGGACATCCATGACCTTCTTTGCACCCTTGTGGTGACCAAACCAAGGGACCTTCAGTCCGTGCTCTCTCGCATAACGACGGTTACCATCTAGTATTATGCCCACATGGCGAGGAGCCTTGTCTTTTGAGAGCTGTCTGAACAGAAAGTACTCGTAGAGCCGATAGACCGGGCCGCTAAGGTTCAATCTACTGCACACTCAAGAATGACAGGATTAGCGACCTAATAGGCTTGGTGCTCGAAAGGAGGCTGTACTAGATCATCTTGGCGACCTTGTCAGCCGCACGTTTCATGTCAAGGAAGACAAGTCCCAGTTTCGCGTTGCTCGAAGTGGAAACAGTGAGGCAGGCATTCATCCCAGCTTGGACAACCAGCACCCAACCATCTTGACCCTTGACATTGACCTGCTCCAGATTGCCCTTTCCCAGCTCTACCGCAGCCTTCTCTCCAAGCGTAAGCATCGCCGCAGTGATTGCGGCCAGCTTCGCCTCGTCAACATCCGCTGGCAGAGCTGAAACAATCGGGAGACCTTCGACACTCACTATGGCACAAGCCTCAATCTCCGGAATGCTGCCCTGCAGCTCATTCAGGACTCCTTCAAGGGTTTCTTCACGGGACTCGCTCATCGACTACACTCACCCGAGTACTACTTGTACATCCTTTTGAGGATTACCTCTCTTGCTATGGCTTGAAACGCTCTCTTAACTCCTACGCCCTGAACCGCAATAGTCTCGTAGATTGGAACATTGCCTCCAAGACCAAGCAGATCCAGCATCTCGTCACGCGACATCCTGTTCGGCAGGTCACGTTTGTTAAGCATTACGACAATGGGAATCTCTCGTCCCAACACATCGCCAAGAAACAGCTTCAGCTCCTCGAAGCTCTCAACATTCTCATCTCTCTGGTCAGGAGAGGAGTCTGCAACAAACACTATGCCATCTGTACCCTGCAACACAACCTTCCGCTGATGGCGGTGGCGCTTCTGACCGGCAACAGTGAACACATCGAAGAGCACTCGGCCACCCGCAGACATGGGAACGTAGTCAAAGAACAGGGTCCGATTTGTCTCGTCTTCGATTGCGGTGAACTCACCCTTCTGCAGACCCTCGACCTTTCCATAGAGCCACCTCAGTGCAGTGGTCTTGCCTCCTAGACTGGGTCCGTAGAACACCAGCTTCAAGTGCACTCTGCCTTGTGAGTCTTTTCTCATTTTGCAGTTCACCGTTTCTTTGGCGAGCGGTCTGAGTTGGCGGGTGTAACTGCCCTCAAATAGTTAACTCTTTCTGGTCCTAATCACCAAAGCGCGCCAAACGCGGCACTGAATCCAGATGGTCCGGTCCACCTAGAAAAGCGTTGGAAACGTACGCTCACTGGGCACCGCTCCTGTGAGTAGTCTTGAGGGCCATGAGACTAGACACGTTCGAGCTCTGCCAGGGCCGACTTGAGGTCTTCCTCATCGAGTTCCTTGTCTTTTGTCGAGCCATCGGGTTCGACGGCAAGAAACTTCTCAAGCTCTTCAGCAAGCTGCACGCCGTACTTCTTCATGACAAGACGTACCAGACCAATGTTGACCTCAGGCTCTGATACGACGCAGAGCACACCCTTTCCGCATGCAGAGGCGAAGATCTTGCCTTCTGAGAACTCGGATGTGACTATCTCTAGGTCACCTATCTGAAGATTCTTCCCCTGTTCCTCGCTAGCACAGAAAACCGCACTTGCAATCGCCCCTATGCTGTCAAGGTCAACCGGGAAGTATGTGAGCTTGCTCACGTTTGCTATGGTGAGACCAGTCTTGTCGACAAGAATCACCTTCCTGCAGCCTTTCTCCTGACGGATGATCTCTGTTAGGATTCTATCGAATGCCTTTGGATCGGTCACTTTGTTCACCTCTTGAGGACCACGAGTATGAGGCCCTCCTTGACATCTGGAGCGATGTTAATCTGACCATTGGATGTGTCTAACGTGAGAAAAGACAGACTCCCCTCTCTCAGTTCTCGGACGGCATCGAGTGCCTTTCCGACCAGAGCAGTCGTTATAGCAGCGATGGTTTCAGTTCTGTCGACGTCAAGGTCGCTGAACAAGGGGAAGCCTTCCATATTCGTGACTACCACACCCCGGACTCCTTCTTGGGTCCGCAATTCGGCGAGTATGGCTTCGAGCTTCTCCTGGCTAATAAACTGAAGTCCCTGCTTTGTTGGGTTCTGCCTTAGTAAGTCGTACGCCACGCAAATGGTATTTTAGACTTGTGGCAATGTGCTATCCAAGAGCAGCATCTTTTGCGCATTTGTGACCGAGTGTCACATGAAGTGGAGGTGGGCGGCCACTGGCCGCCTCTCTGGTCTCTGCAGATTGAGAACTACTCATCCTCTTTCTCATCGAAGAGCTCCTTGGAACTGCGTTTCATCTGCTTGAAGCCCCTTGTGAAGGCCTCGTCAGCTGCAGCACAGGGAGCGCCACCTTGGGCAGGAGCAGCCGCCATCTTCGACTCCATCTCTTGCAGATTAGCCTCTTCAGAAGCCAGAGCGTCATCGGCACGTTTCATTCGGGCTTGTACCGCTTTCGGCGCAGCCTTTGTCTTCTTTGCCAAGGCCGCACGGAAGCCAGCGATGCGATCCGCACCAGCGGCCCTCTTGCCTCCGAAAGCGTCTTCACCCGCCTTCTGTGTGACGAAAGTCGCACTCATTGTGGGGTCGAGAGTGGCGACGAGGTCTCGCTCATCGCTTGTGACGCGCAGATTGGTGCTCACTGCACGGACCCTTCGTGCACCCTCTTCATCAGTATATGTGACTTGGACCTGGACTGGGACTTGCGCGGACCTTATCTCTGACTCAGGTTCCACCTCAACATACAGCTCGTGATCTTCACCGACTGCTCCAATCCGTCCCGACCCAGTCTTGGTTATCTCCTCGATTGCGGCTCTGGAAACACCTGATGCGTCTTTCACTCTTACCCCCTTGGGGGTCAGGAGCCGAATCTCAACATCCCTGCCCAGCAACGAAGCACCCGCAAGCTCGGAGAGGCTCCTGTCAAGCTCATTGGGAGTGACATAATACATCTGACCTCCTGTGGCCTCGGGCAAAAGGCCGAGCGTCTTCAGCTCCATACCTGCTCCCGAAGCAATACCGACTACATCGAATGCAGTTCCCAGTTCTCTGAACATCGTCCCGAGTGTCGCGTAGTAGCTGCCTGCAGGAGTCACCTGATATCCCTCAAGGGCGCCAATTCCCTCATTGGCAAGCCCATCGGTGAGAAGCACCACCCTGGCAATGTTCCGATGCTTCGCTATCACGTACGCCACCGCAACAGCGGGACCCAACGCGGTCCCACCCATCTCACGAAGACTACTCACATGACGCTTGAGACCACTCAAGTTCGGACCAACCTTGATGAGTCTGACTCGGTCTAGCAGTCGCTTAGTTGCCTCCATAATCTGATCGAGGTTGGCAAATGTCTCACATGGTACTTCAACGCGTTCGCCCGTTTCGAGATTGCGAACTGCAACCGAGCTCTCAAACTCAACAAGCCCGAACAGGGTTTCCGGACTGTTTGCTGCAAGACTCTCAATGGATGTTGTCAGGCTCCGCTTGACTGCAGCCAGGTTGGCACCCGCCATCGAACCGGAAACATCTATGACTGCAAGGAAGGACCCGCCAGCGGGGGCTACTTGCCCGCGGGAGGTCGTCTTCTCAGGCGGGGGCTGGACTACGAATTCCGTTTCATTTCCAGCGATGACAATCTCGCCCTCAATGACGTTGAGGGTCCCGCAGAAGGGACAGACGAAGTGCTTACCTACCTTGGGGTCATGTTGAATCTGGTCAGCGCTCATCAGGAACCCATTGCACTTGTGGCATGCTATCGGTTTCCCTACAATCTTGTGGGTTTCTCGCGCGAGGTCTCGGAACTCCACGCGGAGAACATAAGGAATGTCACTCATCACCTTGCGCGAGGCTGGAAAGGCCTCTGAACTGCTCTTTAGTATGGGCATGGGAATTGTCGCTCCATCGGATGACTCAGTCACACAGTCCCCGCATACGGTATTAAGAGATTCTACTCTGTCTTCTTCAACTCAATCGCACAAGAGGAGAAGATATATACCAATCGTCCAAGACTCTGTTGCGAAGATGCTGGAGGACAGCATCGGAGGCCAATACGAATGGTCGACAAGTCAAAGATTGAGGCAATCGTTGCAGAGACAATGGGCGCTAACCCTGACATACAAGGTATGATAGTCTGTGATGCATCGGGCAAGGTGCTGTTCGGTCATACAATCACTGGAGGCATCAACCACTCAGAGGTCGCAAGCCTGTCTGTGAAGATTGCTGCAATTTCTGCTCAGCTTGTAGGTGGCATTGACAAGGGAGGCCTCAAGGAGGTCGACATAACAGCAGACCAGGGACTTGTGATGATACTTGGCGACGTCAAGATGGTGCTTGCTGCAATCTCAGGCGAGGCTGCCAGAGAGTCCATGGGGCTCATTCGCATGGCATTGAGAAGAGCACTCGTAAACATGGTGGCCTAACAGGTCCTTCAGAGCTATCTTTTTGTGGCAAGTGCATCACTGGAAGAGATGGAATACCTGGATATTTCCCGACGTAATACTTGGGTATTACCAAGTGTATTTAGGAGCCAGTATCTTCCCCATAATGCCGCAAGACACGCCAGCCGCTTGTCGTAGCGCAGCTTGAAGGATGATGGTGCCTTGGTCTACATAGAGAAGCTTGTATGCAAGGGCTTCAAGTCGTTCGGACGAGACACTGTAACCATAAAGCTAGACCCCGGGTTTACTTGCATTGTCGGCCCAAACGGGGCGGGCAAGTCCAATGTCATCGACGCGATACTCTTCGTACTTGGGCAGCTCAGTGCGAAGACGCTACGCGCGACTGTGTTTTCAGACCTTCTCTACTCGCCCCCAAAACCAGACATGCCTCCGAAAGCCAAGTCCGCTGTGGTTGAGATTCACTTCAACAACAGGGACAGAAGACTCCAAGTGGACACAGACAAGGTGGTAGTAGAGAGAGAACTCGACGATACTGGGAAGTCAGTGTGCAGGGTCAACGGGAAGATAGTGACACGCCTGCAGGTGTTGGATCTCCTCGGCAGCATAGGTGTCGACCCCAATGGCTACAATCTGGTCCTACAGGGGGAGATAGCTCAGATGGTCAAAGTCAGTCCAAATGACCGGAGGAAGCTGATAGAGGAGATTGCAGGTATATCGGCGTATGACGAGCAGAAGGAGAGAGCTCTCAAGAAGCTCTCGGAAAGCGAGGGGAATCTGGCAAGAGTTGAAACCCAGCTGCAGGAGCGACGACGACAGCTTGAGAAACTGGAAACGGAACGCTCTGACGCCCTCAGATATCAAGGCGTGAAACAAAAGATTCAGTCGATTAGGATTGACAGTCTTGCCTGGACCTTACTCAAATCGACAAACAGGATTGCCACAATAGACCATACACTTGCAGAGAAGGCCCAAGAAATCGAGCGTACATCACAGGAGTTTGCACACGTTGAAGAGAGCATTGTTTCGACCGAACATGAGATAGAAGCGATAGACCAAGAGATTGAACAGATAACCGGTGGAAACTCGGCCCGGGTTTCAGAACATTATGGAGTACTGTCCGCTGCGGTGGCCCACGTCAGGGAATCACTCGAGAGAGCAAAGGAAACGCTTCGCCGGAGTGTTGAGGAGCGGACAAGCCTTGAGCAGGAGTTGAAGTCGACTAGAAATCAGATTGAAGAGTCATCGAAGGCGAGGCATAGTAAGGAGCAGGAACTGGTAGACCTTGACAGGGAAATCGAGAAGACCGTAATGGAAATGGGCCGGTTAGAAGAGAGCCTCCAGAGAGAGCAGACCACGTTCTACGAAACTCAGCAGAGACTCCAAGACCTAAACAACCAGGCAATTGCACTAGACGAAGGGATATCTGAAGTAAGGTCGGCCATGAGGAGTGACGAGAAGGAACTCGGACTGGCATATGAGGAATTGCGCGACTCGGAGGAGAGCCTGAAAAGGACTGGCGAAGAAATGGCTTTGTTGGCACAGATGCTGCCTGCCAAGAGGGAGGAACTCAGTACAAGCGAAACACTAGAAGCGGCAAAACGCTCTGAAGTTGAAGACATCTCCAAGCGCTTGATTACAGTGAATTCGCAAGTGGACGAGTCCGTCCGTCTTGTGAATGTCACGAGGGAAGAGCTGATCAAGCTACAAGCTAGACAGGAAGCGCTCAAGGAGGCGGAGGAGGCCTTTCTCAAGCGAGAGAAGGCGGTCGCGAGAGTCTTGGAGATGCGTGACACGGGAGAGGTCCAAGGCATTCACGGAACAGTGGCCGAGCTGGGCAAAATAGACCCCGAGTACTCGGTAGCTCTAGAGATTGCTGGTGGCAATAGGCTAACCTACATCGTGGTCGATGACGAACAGGTGGCGACAGAGTGCATCAGGGTCCTGAAAAAGGAGAAGGTTGGTCGTGCGTCGTTCATTCCATTGACGAGAATCAAATCAAAGTCACCCGGTCATGTCCCTGATGATGAGAGAGTGATTGGCTATGCAATGGACCTCGTGAGCTTCGAACCAAGATATCTTCCGGCCTTTGAGTTCGTGTTTGTGGACACCATAGTCACGGAGGACTTTGAAACTGCCAAGCGCATGGGGTTCAAGGGGTGGCGTGCTGTCTCAATTGACGGGGACCTTGTAGAGAGGTCAGGACTAATCACCGGTGGGCACTACCATAGAGGAAAGTCGGGCATCTCGTTGCAGGTTCAGGACAACAGCTCTGAGATTATGGAGAAGCTGAAGGGATTGGAGCAGATACTCTCTGACTTGAGGACACAACAGACAGAGCTCAGGAATAGAGAGAAGCAGACGGACAGAGAGATTCAACAGTTATCCAAGAAGATATACCAATTGAGAATCGAGACCAAGGGTCTCGAGGACCAGTTAGAGGAGAAGCGGGCAAGACAAGAGAAACTCACTCAAAGAATCTCACAACTCAGACTGACCATTGAAGAACTCGAGTCGCAGATTGCGACACTCAGAGAGAGAGACACGGAGATGTCTGGTCGTCGCGAATCTGTCCGCAGCCAACGAGACGAGATGAGAGAGGCTCTTGCAAAGTCCGCGGCATCCAGATTGACTCAAGATATCAAGGATTTGCAGGAAGTTCTTGCTTTCAGTAGAAAGAAGCGGGAAACCTATCACAGTGAGCTCACTCGACTACAGGTCGGGGTGGAACAGAGACTGATACCCAAGGCTCAAGAACTGGAGAGCCGGATTCAGACCGTCGAGTCAGTCATTCCGAACATGCAGGCGGAAGTGGAGAAGCAGACCGTGGAACTCTCTCAGAAAGAGGCGGAATTGGAGGAACTGAGAACTCAGAGAGAAAGAATAGAGGAAGCGGTCAAAGACAGACGTGTAAGACAAATCCAGCTGAAGGAGGACCTGAGGAACCTGAGGCTCAGGTTGGAGGAACTCAGAGAGGCTCAGACCAGCAACGAGAAGGCGGTGTACAGACTTCAGACCGAAAGGTCAAGAATTGAGGCGGACATAGTTGGTATCAGGGCTGAACTCGCAGCAGTCACCGACCCGGATGAGGAGTTGACGAAGCGTATGTCTCAGAGGGAACTGAGCCATAGTGAGATAGAACAACTCCAAGAGAAGATTCGAGAACTAGAGAGAGAACTGGAGGCAATGGGTGCAGTGAACCTCAAGTCACTGACCGACTATGATGCTGAGAGAGAAAGGTATGACGAGATAGTGGAAAGGAAGGTCAAGCTTGAGGAGGAGCACAAGGAGATCCTCAGTTTCATGGAGGAGCTCGAGAGAGAGAAGACACGCAAGTTCCTGGTCGTCTACAATGAGATTGCAGACAACTTCGCCAAGGTCTTTGCCAAACTCTCACCGGGTGGAGAAGCCAGTCTAATGCTGGAGAACCCCGAGCATCCACTCATGGGCGGGATAACCGTGCGTTCCAAACCCGCAGGGAAGGAGCTCGTCACTCTGGACGCAATGAGCGGGGGCGAGAAGACTCTCACAGGACTCGCGCTCATATTCGCCATCCAGATGCATAGTCCAGCAAGCTTCTACGTCTTTGACGAGATTGACGCGGCCCTTGACGAGGTGAATGCGCATAACGTTGCCAATCTCATATCAGAGATGTCGAAGTCGTCACAATTCATCGTTGTTTCACTCAGAGACACAACGGTTGCAAAGGCGGACTTCCTTGTGGGAGTCACCAATCAGGACGGACTGAGCAGAATAGTTGACGTCGACCTTCAGGAGGTGTCACAGACGTCATGACGGACAATGACACACCATTCTGGGCCGAACCACCCTACATTCTACTGACAGATGTACTTCAGTTGGACAAGATTGACCCTTGGAATGTGGATGTGGGAAAGCTGGTCGCCGGTTTTCTGCAGGAGATGCGACGACTTGGGGACATCGACTTCAGAGTGTCAGGAAACGCGTTGTACTCTGCGTCAGTAATCTTCATGAAAAAGACGAAGGACCTCGTGGACCTTGGAGTGCTGCCGCCGGAGGAGAGAGAAGAAGAGGAGGAGGATCTAGTCATCCCCATGATTAGGCCACCGTTCAGACTCACCAATCGACGAGTCACACTGCAAGAGCTGTTGGTAGCAATGGATCGCGTCCTCTCAAAGGGCGTTAGAGAGAGACAGATTCCGACCGCTAGACGAAGGTCAAAGACGTTTGTCACGCCTCTCTCGTTTGAGATGGAATCGGAACGTACGAATGTTGAAGAGAACATCGCAGAGGTGTACGCGGACCTAAGGCGAATTCTGAGTACTGGTGATGTGATCAAGTTCACTGATGTCTTGATGAACAACACACGGCGCGAAATCGTACGGGTCTTCTTTGCCATCCTTCATCTCTATGCTCGGGCGTTGATAGACATCTGGATGGATGAGGATGATGTAATATGGATCAAGATGTCGGAACCACCCGAGGATTATGGACGGAAAGTCCCCACTGACCAGCCATCCCTTGAAAGATAGGTGATATTTGTGAATGAAGACATGGTCACGCTTGAGGCAGCATTGTACGCTGCTGGTCGACCAATGACACTGCAGGAACTGGCAGAGATTGTCGGCAAGGCAGAGTCAACAGTACAGAAACTGCTGAAAGACCTTGGCTTCGAATACAATAAGAGAGGCGGTGCCCTAGAGGTAGTGGAGCTGCCGAGGGACAGATACGCAATGCAGCTAAGGCCTGAACTCACCCCTCGAGTAGCCAAACTCATCCCTGGGGGTCTTCTCTCGTACGCCACGCTTCAGACTCTGGTCTACATCGCGCTGAAACAACCGATACTGCAGTCAGACTTGGTGGCGGACCGTGGGACACATGTCTATGAGCATGTCAAGGAACTTGAGGAGAAGAAACTCATCGAGGCCACACCAGAAGGAAGGAGCAAGGTGTTATCCACAACTCAGCTGTTCGCGGACTACTTTGGTCTTGATACGGACATAATCAGAATGAAGGCCCAGCTGAAACACAAACTGAAGCAGATACTCGAAGAACAGAGCAACACTGAGAGTACTGTTCAGACGCAGCTCTAGCATACTCGGGGAACGGGCTCTCCGTATGGCACTTGGACCACCTTTCGGCCGCCCACGCCTGTGTTCATCAGGACTCTGGGAGGGCCGGATACTGCCTTTCCTATCACCCGTGCCTGTTCGGTCGTTTTGTGTCTGCGTAGGACCTCAAGCACTGCCTCACTCATCTCGGGGTCAACCGAGAGTAGTGCAGTACCCTCACAACTCATATTCATCGGGTTCAGTCCTAATATGTCGCAGAGCGACTTGACTTCAGAACGCACAGGAACGAGGCTCTCTTCGAGGACAATCTCCACCTTGGACTTGGATGCGAACTCGTTGAGCGCAACAGAAGTCCCACCACGCGTGGGGTCCTTCATCGCATGGACTCCACCAGTATCGAGACAGTCACGAATCGGATTCCAGAGAGGAGCCACATCGCTGACAAGGCCCGTCTGAAAGCTCAGACCCTCGAGATGTGCCAACAGAGTCACTCCATGGTCACCAATGGGTCCAGTGACAATAATGTCGTCCCCAGGCCGGACCCCACTGTCAGCTACAACCGACTTGCAGTAGAGAATCCCGATGCCCATCGTTGACAATACGAGACCATCGAGCGTTCCTCGCGGCATGACTTTTGTGTCACCAGCAATCATCGCCACATTGAGAGGCTCAATCACAGAGTCAAGAGACCGGAGCACCTTGGAGAGGACTTCAATCTCGAAGCCCTCTTCAACCACCACAGTGTTGGTCATGGCTATCGGCTTTGCACCCATCATTGTGAGGTCATTGACAGTACCGCAGGCGGCAAGCTTTCCAATATCGCCACCGGGAAAGAACAGGGGCTGCACTGTATGCGCATCAGCACACACAATGAGGTTGGCTCCTTCAAGTGGAAGAGTAGCTCCGTCATCCATCTCATCAAGACCGACTGTGCCTAGAATGCGTTTCGTGAAGGCAGGGATGACTGTTCGCTGGATGAGCTGCTGCATGACCTTTCCGCCAGCACCATGCGCCGGCTCGATTCTCGACATATTCCAACCTTCTTGAGACTGTCCTCTTGGCGACCAAGGGATGCTGCTACAGGACTGCTCACGTAGAGTAGAAGCAGCGCTCGTGGTGAACACTAAGCAAGATTTAAAACATCTCCGAAAAGTGCCTTTCTGACGAGACCTGACTAGAGGTAGTCTGAAATGGGTGTATGGCATGGTAGGTCCAGAAGGACTCCAAGCGGCGCACTGATGCGGAAGTTCCGAGGTCATAGGAAGAGCGAGATGGGACGCACTCCCACTGAGACTCTGATAGGAGAACCGAGGATAAGAAGAATAGACAGCAAAGGCATGAAGAAGAAGACACCCGCAATGCGCCTCAAGTACGCCAACGTCACAGACATCAAGAAGAAGGAAACGTATCATGTCGAGATACTTGACGTTGAGAAGAACCCAGCTAACATGGACTACCAGCGACGCAAGGTGATTACGCGAGGCACCATAATCAAGACGTCAAAAGGTAGAGCTAAGGTCACAAGCCGTCCCGGTCAAGAGGGAGTGCTTAACGCGATACTGCTCTAGTCATCACTCGGTCCCGCACACAGCAGGCCTAGTCGTCAGACAGGACCGAGTATGATTCCGTCCGGCAACTCATCCAGAAGTAGTCCTTCAGCCTCCGCCTTCTTCACTGCAGCTAGTGCTTTCGGGCCCCCAATGTTCTCAAGGGCTCCAGCTGCAGTCTGCCTGACGAACAGAGATGAATCGTGAAGGGACTCTATCAGAGATGGTATGGCACTGGGATCCTTCCGTTCACCCAATTGCACGGCAGCAAACAGTCGAACCATGTATCTGGGGTCCTTCAGACATGCTGTCAGAGCGCTTGTGGCATCTGAGTCTGGGAGGATTCCAAGTCGATCAATCGCATTCAGAACAACCTGTTGGTCCTCGCTCTTGATCTCTCTGAGAAGTTCGTCAACCATTGGAGAGGGTACTGCAGTCTTCGTCGTGGTCTTCTTACCCGAAGTTGTCTTTGCAGACGGGCTCCTCGTGGACTTGGTCTTGAGACTCGAGGACTTCTTCGTACCTGGTCGAGGCTCTTTCACATGCGCAGGCTTCGCGGGCGTTGACTTCTGGGCCTTCTTCGATGCCGTCGGGCGCGCCTCGGGCTTCGAATCAGGCGTGGCGGTCTTCTTCGTGGTCTTGGGCATGGAACGCACCTCTGGCCAGAGTATTGCATACAAGACTCCCCCCGCAAGGATATAAACCGTTGCGGAGTGCTAGGACAACTAGTTTCCCACCTCCACCTCAATGTCGGTGATAACAAACTCCTTTCCGCCAGATATTGTTGTATGGCTGCCACCGCACCTCGAGCACTTCATGGGGGCAAAAATGGCAACCTGCGGCGGAAGTGAATAGTCCACTTTGCTCTCGCCCTCAAAACCGCACTCCTGACACTTCAAGCGCCCCTTGGTTCTCTTGATGTGAAGCTCAGCTCCCTCCATGATTGTATCCTTTGAGGCAATCTCGAAGTTGAACGCAAGCTGCTCTGGAACCAAGAACGTAAACTCACCGACTTCGATGTTCACCGCCTTTATCCTCTTGACCTGGTGTGCCTTGGCAGCGTCAAGAGCAGCCTCAACTATTGAGAGAGCAGCAGAGAACTCATGCATTTTGCTCTCGACACGTTGCCTGTTTGTAACATATGTTGTTTTTGCTATGACCGCTAACGAATATACACCTAGGTTTTATTATGTGCCTCTGTGTAGAACTGGGCGAGAAGTCTTTACGGTGATGAAACAGGTGAATGGCATTAGCGACATTCGGCAGCTGGAGGCAGCAATCAGAGACCTCGAGTTTGATTACATGAGAGGGCTGGTGTCAGAAGAGGATTACAAGAAGAGAATGGCGGACCTCAACACCCGGCTTGTCGCAGCTGGTGGGACGCCTAGGGAACTCCCATCCGCCCCCAAAGTGGTATCATCTCAGCTGCGCCCGACCAGACTCCTCGACAAGAAGACACTGGTTGATCCGGTGACTGCGGTCAGAAGGACTGTAGAGAGTATGCGCAGAATACCCATTGAGAGGATTGCACAGGAGGCAGGGGTGCCCACACACATCGCCAGCAAGGTCCTTGCCGACCTCTTGGATGGCAGAGAACTCTCAGGCAGACTTGACCATGATTCTGGGGACTTCATACTTGGGACCGGGACCGGTCCCGCCCCCAAGACCATCGCAGTGTGTCCATACTGCAGGTACGAACTCAAGCGGATTGCTGTCAAAGGGGAGACAATCACCTGCAGCATGTGTAGAGAGTCATTCGTTGTTGTATGAGGCGCAGGCACCGCATGGTTTCGTTCCAGTTGTCTGGCGTTTCCGTGTAGCTCGTGACAGCAGTGGCGACTATCCTATGAGTGGACTGCTTGTTTCTGGACTGGTGGGCACAAGCCAATGCAAGAGCGTGCCCACCACCATCCAGCTTCAGACAACCGCTATTTCTTGTCCCCTTTCCTGTAAGACTCGGCCAGCAAGTCGGGAATGTATCTGGTCTTTATCTCTGTGCCCTTCAGGATGTCGGATATCTGGATTGTACAGAATGGACACTCCGTAGCAACCATCTCAGCACCTGTGGCCTCGATGTACTCCTTCTTGGTGGTGGCTATCTTCTGAGATAGTTCCCGCTTTCCTGCGCGGACACCACCACCTGCACCACAGCAGCGGTTCCGATAAGGGTCTGGGATATACTCTATGCCCGGAATGAGCTTCAGTAGATCTACCGGCTGGTCCACGACCCCCTGCCCCCTGCCGAGATGGCATGGCTCATGATAGGTGATCTTCGTCTTGATGACACCCTTGGGCTTCACGATGTTCTCAATACCAATCACATCAATCATGTACTCTGCCAAGTCGTACACTTTGAACTTCGGAGGTTCGCCTCGTTCTTCCTCAATCAGCGGTCGATGGTCTTCCCGGAGAGTCTTGCCGCAGCCAGCACATGCAACTACGACCGTGTCTAGGTTGTACTTCTCTGCGACAGTCTCGAATATCTCCGTGACTCTGTGAGCTGCAGCCCTAGCAGTGTGCAGGTCACCCGTCCTAAAGGCGGGACTAGCACAACACCACTGCTCTTTGGGCACTACAACATCGATGTTGTTCCGATTGAGCACTTCAATCAGAGACCGCCCGGTTTCCTGCATCCTATAGTCTATCAGACACCCGGTGAAGAAGGCCACTCGGCCTCGCGGGTTCTTTACGAAGAAGGTCTCTGTGTCGATGCTCTTCAGGAGAGGGGTGTCCTTCACAGGCACAGAACGACCCGTAGCGACAATCGAGTCCACGAAACCCTGTTGTCCCTCGGCCAGCGGATAGCCGGCCTCAACAGCCTTAGCACGCAGAAGCTCCACGGCTAGGCTGGGAATCTTGATCTTCTTTGGACAGATGTCTTCGCACATCTTGCAAGTCGTACAGGAGTACAACGACTCGTCCATCGCCATTGCCACACGGTCCTCCACATCACGTGGGTCGAGTTCCAGCCGCGCAAGCTGCCGGATGATCATTGGTCCAGGGTAGTCCCAAGTCTCATGGACAATGGGGCAGTTCGACAGGCAGGCGCTGCACTCAATGCACTTCCTTATCTCCCTGAGCTTCTCGATCTCTTCAGAGTGGATTATCTCCGGTCTCTGAGGAGGCTTATCACGAGCGACATACGGGCGAATGCGCCGAATCCTGTAGGTGACCTGAGAGATGTCAACAACCAAGTCCTTGATGATTGGCATCTTCTCAAGTGGCTCAAGTAGAAGATCTCCTTTGGGGTTCACTTTCGTCCTGCATGCAATTCTTGCAATGCCATTGACTCTGACTGCACAGGAACCGCATTGACCACCTCTACACTCCCATCGAAATGCGAGGCTGGAGTCGTACTTGTCCTGGATGTATAGAAGAGCGTCGAGAACCGTCATTCCCGGTTTGTACTCGACATCGAACTCTTGGAGGAATGGTGCATCGTCCTTGTCCGGGTTGTATCGCTGGACTCTGGCTTTGATTGTCTTTGTCATTCGTATTGCCTCCTATGGTGGGGTAATCTTGGTGATTACTAGCTCCTCCTTTCTCAACTCCATCTCCCCGTTCTTGCCCTTGCGGATGACGATGTTGTAATATCCCTTGTCATTGGGGTCTGCATCCGTTCGGAAGTGGGCTCCTCTGCTGCCTTTTCGCATATAGGCTGCTTCGGCAACCATCCGTGCTGTTGTCACCATGTGCGAGAACTCTATGGCCTGATGCCAGCCGGGGTTGAAGCGCTTGATTGGCACATCCACCTTGATCTTGGGCACGATGTCGCGTTCAATCTCTCTGAGACGCTTCACAGCGTAAGCCAAGTCAGCCTCATTGCGGAAGATCTGCACCTTCTCCCACATCAGGTTCTGAAGCTCCTCTCGAGCGTCCGCAGGAGTAACGCCCTCCTTGCGTGCGAGCATTGCTTCGAGGCGTTCGAACTCATTGGTAATCTCTTCGCGATTGACACCCGCCATCTGATGACTCTTGGCAAACTCTGCTGCACTCAGACCAGCCAGCGCGCCAAACACCTGTGTGTCCGCCAGGGCGTTGCCTCCAAGCCTATTGCCGCCATGGACTCCACCTGTGCACTCTCCCGCAGCAAAGAGACCGGGTATGTTGGTAGCCGCATGTGTGTCGATCTTGACTCCACCCATGAAGTGATGCGCTGTGGGGGCCACCTCCATCGGCTCATCACGGATATCGACATCAGCATCCTCGAACTGCTCAAGCATACTCTCAAGTCTGAACTCGATTATCCACTTTGGAAGGTGTGCCACACTAAGATGTACACCTCCATGTTCTGTCCCATGTCCCTGAAGAACCTCAGTCATGATTGCCCTGGTGACTTGGTCACGACCTGCAAGCTCCATGACATCGGGATGGTACTTGTACATGAATCTGTCACCTTCTGTGTTCAGTAGGATGCCACCCTCTCCACGGACTGCCTCTGTTACAAGCTTGCCAACTGCAGAAGGAGGCCAGACCATCCCGGTCGGATGAAACTGAACGTGCTCCATGTCAACCAACTCACAACCGGCCTCATAGGCCATTGCATAACCATCTCCAACATCAAGCTGAGCGTTGCTGGTGACCTTGTAGATTCGACCCGCCCCACCGGTGGCCAAGACCACGGCCTTGGCGCGGAACACCACGTAGTCACCATACTTGAGGTCGATTGCACAGACACCTGCAATACGTCCATCGTGAAGCAAAAGCTTCGTTGCAAAGTACTCGTCGAACACACGCACGGATGTCTTCCGGATTGCCTCGGTCAGTGTTACCATTATCTCAGAACCAGTTCGATCTGAGGCATAGGCGGTCCTCCTGTAGGTCTGCTTGCCGAAAGGTCGCTGAGCAATCTTGCCATCGGGTGTCCTGTCGAAGACGGCGCCCATTTCTTCAAGGTCATATATCCTATCGGGAGCGTCGCGAACGAGAATCTCGACAAGCTGTTGGTTGTTAAGGTAGTTACCACCTGTGATTGTGTCCTTGAAGTGAACCTCGGGCGTGTCGGCCGGATCAACATTACCAATAGCAACATTGTACCCGCCCTCGGCCATGGCCGTGTGGGCCTTGCCAAGGAGCTCTTTGCTAATCATGATGACATCCAAGTTGTGCTTTGATGCTTCGTACGCAGCCCGGCAACCCGCGCCGCCAGCACCCACAACGAGAACGTCGCATGCAATCGTCTTGTATTCCAAAAGCAATCCTCCATGGTGCTCTTGCTTACTATCGCAGTCTGCCCAGAATGAGTCCGGTTTAAAGTTGTTACTATAGTACTGCGAACAAGAGGTCACTGACGGCATTGAAAGACAAACCTATATGGAAATTGAAGGTACAATTCACAGTGGGAAAAATGAGTTTCACGTTAGAGAATGCACTGATGACCATCGCGCTGATGGTCTTGCTGGTCATAGTCCTCTATGGACTCATCTAATGAATGCTGACAGGATATAGTGGTGCACTGAGGCTGCGGGAGAGCAGCCGGTATGTTCATTCCTTCACGCCAATCCTTGAATAGACATCGGCCTTTCGTGCTTGAACCTGTCTGCTAATGTCATCATGGAGACTCCTGCCGTGAGAGTCCATTGTGACGAGAAGTGGACCGAACTCCTCAGCGGTGATGACCCAAAGAGCCTCCGGCATTCCCAAGTCCTGCCACTCATAGGCACGGACTTCCTTCAACCCCTTTGCAGCCAATGCACCACAGCCTCCAGTATAGCTGCAGTAGACAGCACCCACTTCCTTGAGAGCCGCAAGCGTCTTGGGGCCCATGCCACCCTTTCCCACTATTATCCGGGCCTTGTACTTCCGAAGGAACTCGTCCTCGAAGAGCTCTATTCTGGCGCTGGTGGTAGGTCCAGCAGATACAATCTGCCATTTCCCGTCCTTCTTCATGGCGACGGGACCCACATGATACACCACGCTGCCACTGAAGTCAACAGGCGGGCGCTCATTCCGTTCAAACATCTCTAGTGCACGCTTGTGGGCCTCATCACGAGCAGTATAGACGTGTTCTCCACTGACATACACAACGTCACCCACATTGAGCTTTCTTGCGTCAGATTCTGAAATCGGTGTCCTTAGATGATACTCAGCCATATCACTTTCCTCCTATGGGGTGAGTCAGGTATTTGACATCCAAGCCCTTTGAAATCACGGCAGTACTGCGCCGAGCTGCCCAACACTGAACAGCAACCCCAACTGGTAAGCTTGCCGGATGCCGCATTGCATAGTCTAACTTCACACCGAGAACCGTGGTCTTCCCACCAAGACCCATGGGACCGATGCCTGTAGCGTTTAGGGCTTCCATGATTTCTCCTTCAATCTTAGCCACTTCAGGGTCTGGATGATGGTCATCAAGGGGACGGAGCAACTGCTGTTTAGCAATCTTGATCGATATGTCCGCACCGCCGCCTATCCCAATCCCTATGATGTTCGGCGAACAGGCCTCACCCATGTATCGCATTGCGTTGTCCACGACCAGCTTCTTGACTCCTGCAAGACCCACACCGGGCTTCAGCATTCCTACAATGCTGGCATTCTCACTCCCTCCACCCTTCGGAAACACCGTAATCTCAACAGAGTCGCCCTTCACTATCTCCCAGTTGATCCACGGTATCTTCTCGCCTGTATTGTCACCGGTGTTGCCACCCTTTATGGGGTTGACTGCATTGGGTCTGAGGGGGATACTCGCAGTGGCATCCTTGGTGGCCTTGATTAGAGCGTCCCGAATCTCTCCTATGAAGGGGAACCTGTCACCGACTTTCACATAGAAGATGATAATACCCGTGTCTTGGCACATCGGAACCCCCTCCGCTGCAAGCTCCAAGTTCGTGAGAATGGCCGAGAGCTGGGTCTTGGCAGTCGTGTCGGTCTCGAGACTGTGTGCCTTCTTGAGTGCTGCTTCCACGTCCGGAGGTAGTTTGGTGGCGGCCATCGTGAGAAGGCGTAGTGCAGTGTCATGAATGACTTGAGCTGGGTCCTTCATCGTGACATCATCTTGCGGATTCTATGGTGCGGGACTAGAAGCCCCACAGACGCCGACCCGAACACGACTTGCACCTAATCTATGTTGCTATTCAGAGACTGCTTTCGAGGAGTCTTTATGGTCAGAATGTGTATGCCACAGTGGACAAAGATTAGGCAGGAGGCCGCAAATTGGCACTCATTGTTACACCTAGCAGCGCACTCTCGTTCTTGGCCGCGTGTGCACTGCTCACAGTCTGCAGCGTCACAGACCTCAGGCAGCGGGTTGTTCCAAACAGAATTGTGGCTTTGGGAGCAATATCAGGCATCATACTTGTATCAGCAACAGGACATCTGATGTCAGAGGTCGAGTTGCACATTGTGGCTATACTTATGGTCAGCCCAGTTCTGTATCTACTCTGGAGAATTGGAACCATAGGCGGTGGGGATCTCAAGATGATTACTGTGATTACAATCGTGAGCCCGGGAATCGAACTGACATCATGGTCGCCTGCTATGGCAGAGGTCATAATGGGCACTCTGCTCCAGATTCTGCTCATGCTGACCATGGCAGAGCTGTACAGCAGATGGTATCTGCGCACTCATGGAGGCCCAGAACGGAAGGGTAGAACCCCGCTGGTCCCGTTCTTGTTCGCGGCCTACTTGGCTACGCAGCTCCTCGCATTCCTGTGAACCTCGGAAACCGGTCACTCATCTCCAGTTGTCACTCTTATGCCGTGTTCACCTATCTCGAAGTGGTGACGCTTCATACTGTGACTTGTGTGACGCATCTTCCACACAACAAGACTTCTCTCAAGGCACCCGTTGTTCTCCGTTAGACACAGCGTGATCAGCCCTTGGGAAACAAACTGCTCAACGCCTGCGCGACTCTGACACTCACCGTTGGTCTCGCCAAGAACAAGTGACGTGACCTTCAACTGATTCATGAGCGCTCCAATTCGGAACATCTCACTCCTCAATTCCACAGGGTCGCCTGAACGAATGAGGCCCGACAGACTGTCAATGACAAGACGCTTGGCTTTGCACTCCTCGATTGCTCGGTAGATCTCCTCGATAAAGGTGGGCACGTCAAAGCCGCGCCGGAGAGCATACTTCTCGGAAGTCGGAAGACCAGCTCTGCTTGATGCGGCATCAACTATTGCTAGCTTTCCCTGCTTCTCGATACTGCAGAGGTCCCAGCCAAACTGGGCAGCAATGGACCTCAGCTCGTCAGGGCGTGTTTCAAGGGTTGCAAGCACACCGGGTTCGTTGTATGCGCTGGCGCCGCTATATAGGAACTGGAGACCAAGTATTGTCTTGCCTGTACCAGTGGTACCAGATACCAAGACGGTGTTGCCCTCTATTATGCCTCCACCCACCAGATCGTCAAGTCCAGGGACGCCAGTCCTCACTCGTCTCATTTCACTCATCTCACATCTCTGACGCTGCCACTAATCTCCCAGCCCTTGACAACCTCTGCGATGCCAGTTACGGTCACTCCTGTCACATCAGGAGACCTGCGAAGGGCATTGACCCGTTGTTCCAAGTCCTCAGCATCGTTCCCCATCAACAGAGCATGAATCGTCGTGGGCGCTGCGCCGACAGCGACCCACAGATACTCCTCTTTGGATGCCAGCTCCTGCGCAAACGTGACAGTGCGTTCTCTGCTTATGTCAGGAAGAATGTGACCACCAATCGTAATACTGACAAGTGCTGAACTATAATAGCCGAGAGCACTTGGGGCCACTAGAGCTGAAAAACGAGTCACCACACCAGACTCTCGGAGTCGCCGCGTCCGGAAGTGGATGGTCGTGTCCGGTTGATTCAGCTCCTTTGCAATAGTGGTGAATGCCAGCCTAGCGTCCTTCTGGAGAATACTAATCAGTTTCTGGTCCAATTCGTCCACTGGTCATTCCCCGGTGCGGAGTCAATCATACGCATCTGGCTGCGTCTATTAAGGATTGCTGGATTCGCAAGCAGTGGGTCAACACTTGTGACAATCACGGCATTCGCCAGTCAACCCCTCACTGAAACGGGCAGTGTTTGAGCAGATGTGGCAGGTATGAGCAAGTGGTTGCGAAATTCGTGGTGCTATACTGTCACAGTGAAGGAATAGATGAGTGTCCAGAGAAGCACCCACAGAAGAAGGTAAGAGGGCAGCGAGTTGACGATTAGCTTCTGTCGTCCGCCCAGCGCAGCGACGTCCACCTCGACTAGATACACAAGGACATACAGGGAGAGTATATAGACTAGGAGCCCAAATACGAGACCTCTAACACCAACAAAGAAGGGACTAGTGATACCGCATATCAGACCGGCGACAGTCGCAAAAGACAGCTTGACGTAGAAGTTCTGGTCTTGAGGATTGCCGGACCACCTGCCGAACAGGCGTTGGAAGATGTTCTTCAGCGTCTGCATTGCGTTCACGGGCCTTGCTATCGGCACTCAAGCGACCATGTTATAAAACAGTCGGTCAGAAGTGACTGTGAAATGAAGGACTCAATGAGCAACATAGACATCAAGATGGTGCTACCAGAGATAGTAGCGGCGGCGCAGGGGGCGTTCATCAAGAATGTCTACCAGTACGGAGATGTGTTTGTGCTGAAACTCTATCAACCGGCCGGCGCAACCAGTCAGCTGCTCATTCAACCGGGACGACGCGTGCACCTGACTGTATTCAAGCGAGCAGCTCCGCGACTACCGGCGAAGTTCGTTACTGTCCTGAGAAAGTACCTCCGTGACAAACGAATACGTTCAGTGTGGCAGCACGACATGGACCGAATCCTTGTCCTGGATGTCGGTGATGAGAGGGAGTCATACAAGCTTGTGGCCGAGATATTCGGACAGGGCAACCTGCTATTGCTCGATCCTCAAGACACCATATTCATGGCCAAGCAGTATCGAAGGATGAAAGACAGAGAGGTGGTTCCGAAGGCCAAGTACGAGTTCCCACCTGTAAGAGGAGCGGACATCTTCAACATGGATATGGAGGCCTTCAGTCAAGTGGTCAAGGACTCGACAGCGAATGTGGTCAGAACTCTGGCAAGTCGCCTCAACTTGGACTCGCTGAGCTGTGAGGAGATATGCACACTGGCAGGGGTCAAGTCAACAGAGAAAACAACGGACTTGGGAGCCGATGGCATCGCGCGTCTGAGGCGGGGACTGGAACTGTTCAGCGAGAAGCTGAGGGCAGGGGTCGTAGGTCCAAGGATTGTCAGGGAAGTCAAAGAGGATGACACTGGCAGCAGCGATGAGAGCGACAATCAGACAGAATCCAGCCCATTAGCGTTTCTACCATTTGAATTCGAGTTCTATCGAGACTACCCTGCGGACGAGTTTGACTCGTTCAGCAGAGCAATAGATGAGTTCTTTGGCGTTTCGCTTTCAGAACTGGAGGATGAGGAGGCCCATGGTGCACTCGATGCAGAGCGTGCACGACTACAGAAGATAATCGACAAGCAGAACGAGAGCATTCAGAGTCTGAAGGCAAAGGCTGAAGAGAACAGACTGAAAGGCGAGGCCATCTACGCGCACTTCCAGACAGTTCAGGAGATCATTGGGACCATCACCAAGGCTCGGTCGTCAGGTCTCTCATGGGACCAGATACTGGAGCGAGTGGAGCAGGGAAGGAGAGAGGGCATTGCGGGTGCACTTGCCATTGAACGCATCAGTCCTGCCACTGCGGAGATTGTCGTGTCGCTTGACGGAGTGGCTGTCGCGCTCGATATCAGAAAGACACCGCAGGAGAATGCGGCAGTGGCGTTTGAAACGGCCAAGAGGTCAGAGGCGAAGGTGGAAGGTGCTCTGAAACAAATCGAGAAGACGCAGTTGGAACTGGACGAACTCGTCAAGGTGGCTGAAACACCCACTGCAGCGCCACTGCATGTCAAAATCAGAAAGAAGAAGTGGTATGAGAAGTACAGATGGTTCTTCTCTTCTGAAGGCTACCTCGTCCTTGGTGGGAGAGATGCAAAGAACAACGAGTATCTCGCCAAGCGACAGATGGGGGCCAATGATGTGTTTCTGCATGCTGCGCTACATGGGGCACCCTATGTGGTGATTAAGGTCCCTGAAACGCCGCCAGGAGAACAGACAATCTGGGAGGCAGCGCAGTTTGCAGTGACGTTCTCGAGGGCTTGGCAAGACGGACTTGCTACTGGAGACGCCTACTGGGTCACACCCGAGCAGGTCAGCTTCACTCCGCCATCGGGAGAATACCTGCCCTCCGGAGCAGTCATGATCTACGGGACCAAGAACTACGTGAGGAGTGTTCCCATCGAATTGGCAGTCGGAGTGATGCTTGACGGCGAGGATGCAGTACCTGTTTCTGGACCACCTTCAGCCATAGAGGCATACACGGAACACTGGTTACGCGTCGCGCCAGGGACTGTGAAGAGGGGACAGCTGGCGAAAGATGTGGCGGCGGGTCTTCGAAAGATGGCCCCGAAGGAGGTGGGAGACAAGATTGATCTGATTCCCCAGGAGGATTTCATGCGCGTATTGCCGTCAGGAGATGGAAGAGTGATGATGGACTAGTGAGTCACTACATTTTTTAGTCCAGCGGACCAGAACCATTAGTGATGAAGCACTCTGCGTTGTTCATCTGAAGGAGTGTTGGACCAATTCCAGAGGACGGAGATCGATTCAATGACTGCACCTTCTCACTCCATGTGTGTTAGAGACATCATGACTGTGAACGTGGTAACAATGCCACCAACAGCAACCGCCTTTGAGGTGGCGAAGTCCATGAGCTCGTTGGACATCGGTTCAATAATCATTGTCGACAAAGAACGGCCAGTTGGCATAATCACCGAATCGGACATTGTTCGCAGAGTGACGGCAGAGTATGCAGACCCAAAGAAAGTGAAGGCGAGTGAGATAATGAGCTCACCACTGATACATGTGACTCCTGAAACGCCCCTCACGGAGGCGATGCGGGTGATGGCAAGAAGCGGGATAAGGCGGGTCGCGGTTCTGAGGAATAACACCCTCGCAGGAATAATAACGTCACGCGACATTCTGAAATGGTCCCCCGAGCTGATTGACATCCTATCCGAGTCGCTGCGCTTGAGAGGCGAACATCCCGCGCACCGGCCACAAGAGGACGAAGATGACCTAGTGGCCTTTGGAGGCATATGTGACGCCTGTGGGGAGTATTCTGCAGACCTAGTGCTTGAGGACGGGCGATACCTGTGCGAAGCCTGCAGAAGCCAATAGTTCAGCTGTTTCGCAGTAGTCAAGAAGAAGGAGGTCTATGGTTTGGAAGTAAGTCAAATCATGTCGGAACCAGTCACAATTGATAAGGATCAGCGACTGTCGGTCGCGCTCGAGCTCTTAGGAAAGAAAAGAGTCGACAGGCTAGTAGTGGCAGAAGGCAACCGTGTCCAAGGAATCCTCACATACGCAGACATTGCGGATAGACTTGGGGTAGGAAAGGTTGTGGCAGTATCCATCGGCAGGCTACATGTGTCCAGCGCTATGACGGACACGGTCATCTCAGTAGCACCAGATGATGACATTACAGCGGTCGCCCAGCTGATGATTGACCGGGGAATGAGTGGTTGTCCAGTGGTTGACAAGTCTGGTGCGCTTGTGGGAGTGATAAGCAAGTCGGAGATTGTATCACTCTGCAAGAAGTTCGACAAGATCAAAGTCAGACAGCTCATGACGACAGAGAATCTACTTGTCGTGAACCCGGTCGAGCGGCTGGTCAAGGCGAGAGCAGACATGTTGAACGCTGGCTTCTCGGGAATGCCGGTTGTGGACGGCACAAGAGTTCTGGGCCTCCTTACTGAGAGAATGGTAGCAGAGGCGATGGCAAGATTCAGTGTCGAAGTTCCGGACAAGCACAGAGCCAACCAAGTCAGACAGATGAGGGTAGTCGATGCCATGGCACAGCAACCCCCGACGGTAAGCCCTGACGACTCGATAGCAGTAGCAGCAACGAAGATGCTCGAGTCAGGCCTGAACACACTACCCGTGGTTGCAGATGGAAACAGACTTGTGGGAATCATAAGTGCGACTGACTTAACTAGGTTCGCGGCGAATAGATTCAAAATCCCAGGGCAAGAGGAGTAATCGCTCGCCGTGACGAGGCGGGATACTGAATGCCATTAGACCTCCTGCTAACAAATGGGGTTGTCATACTAGATGGCATAGAGGTCAAGCGTTCGGTTGGCATACTCTCCGACAAGATAGAAGGAGTCTATCTTCCGGGCAAGGAACCCGTCGCACACGACACGCTCGAATGTGCAGACTGTTACATACTTCCGGGAATGGTCGATATTCATGTTCATCTGAGGGACTTGAACTGTTCGAGCAAGGAGGACTACGAATCGGGAACAATGGCCGCGGCAGCTGGGGGCGTCACCACTGTCGTCGACATGCCGAACTCGAGTCCGCCCGTACTGGATGCAGATGTGCTTGATAAGAAGATGCAGAGTGCTAGGCAGAAGCGCTTTGTCAACGTTGGGTTCTATAGTGGCATACCGATGGCACCCGAAGAATATGACACGGCCATGGTTCCGAGCATTCTGGGCTTCAAGGTATATCCTCATTCACCACTGGCAAAAGGGGTCAGATTCACGGACAATCACATTCGAAAGTGCATGTCTCTTGCCAGACTTCATGACCGCCCCTTACTGTTCCACCCCGACTCATCCAGTCCGGATTCCAAGCCGAGATCAATGGACGAGTACTTTCAGATACACAGCTGTGAGGGAGAACACGAGTCAGCGAGGCGGTTTATCGAAGCCAAGATGGCGATTGGAGGACGCCTGCATGTGTGCCATGTGAGTTGTGCTTCGACTGCCAGACTCATCCTCGAGAACCGTGCAGAGGAGACCCTGTCGGCGGAGGTGACTCCACATCACCTCTTCCTCAACAGCGGAGGTTTCTCTAACGAGAACGGCCACGCGAAGATGCTTCCACCCCTGCGCTCGCCCTATGACAATGAGGCCCTTCTCACAATGCTATGTGGTAAATGTGCAATCGACTGTGTAGCATCAGACCACGCACCACACACCGATGAAGAGAAGAGTGCTCCGTTTCTCGATGCTGCCTCGGGCATACCCGGGCTTGAAACAACTGTCCCACTGATGTTGACCGAGGTGTTTGAACGGCGACTCACATGGGTGGACTATCTGAGGGTCTGTTGTTCGGGTCCTGCTCGTGTGTTAGGACTGAAAAGCAAGGGAATACTATCTCGCGGGTTCGATGCCGACCTGATTGTCGTGAGGAGGGAGGAACACACCATACGCGGGCATGATTTCTTCTCAAAGGCAAAGATTACGCCATTTGAGGGACGCCGGGTGCTGGGAAAGGTAGTCAGGACAATCGTCGGAGGCCATACGGTATACGACAATGGCAGGTTCGTTGTTGGAAGGGGAGTGGTCGGAAGTGTTCCTGTACGAAAGTATTAACCGAAGAGAACGCCAGTAATTGGTAGGGAGAATCACAAATGGCCTATGTCTACTCAGATGAAGAAGGAGTGTTCCTAGTCCGATTGGCTCGGAAGACAGTGGACCAATACGTCAGTGAGCGAACCAAGCCCAGCCTTCCAACCCCACCTTCCCAGAAACTACTTCAGAACTCAGGTGTCTTCGTCACACTGAACTCGATAGTCGGAGACCATGTCAGTCTCAGAGGATGTATAGGCCGACCATATCCCAGTCAACGCCTGATTGATGCCACAGTCGATTCTGCAGTGGATGCAGCAGTGAATGACCCCCGGTTTGAACCCGTCAGTCCCCGTGAACTCGGCTCAATCCTTATCGAACTCAGCGTGCTGACCGAACCAAAGAGAATCAGCTACAGACAACCATCAGAACTGCTTGACCTTGTGAAGGTGGGTAGAGATGGCCTCATCGTCACAAGAGGAATGTGGCGGGGCCTCCTACTCCCACAGGTGCCTGTTGAGTGGAACTGGGACGTCAAGGAGTTCCTTGAGCACACCTGTAACAAGGCCGGGCTTCCAGCTGATGCATGGCGCGACCCCAAGACAGAGTTCATGTCATTCCAAGCTGAGATATTTGGAGAAGTCACGCCCCGTGGAGATGTGGTGAGAAATCCAACCCATCCGAGGACTTGTTAGGAGGCGGAAGAGTGACCGGACTCCCTCCCGAAGCAGTCGAAGCGCTCAGGAGGTACCTCGATGAGGACATTCGCTCAGGAGACATCACCGCATCTGTTCTGGGTCCGTTGGATGCGCCAGCTGTCGCTACTGTCTTCGCCAAAAGCAGGAGCATCCTCGCTGGTCTTGAAGAGGCGAAAGCAATCGCTGAGATCACTGGCCTGACTCATGAGGCCCTGGTGTTCGAAGGCAACTGGGTGAATACCGGCCAAGCTGTGCTCAGAGCTAGAGGACCTGCAAAGACACTTCTGGCTGTTGAGAGGGTGATCCTGAACATCATGATGCGGATGAGCGGTATAGCCACCAAGACCTACTTGATGCTTGAAAAAGCACGGCGATTCAACCCGAGCATACGGGTGGCCGCGACCAGGAAGACCACGCCGGGCTTCAGATTCTTTGAGAAGCGTGCTGTAACGGTGGGCGGCGGAGACCCGCACAGGTATGCGCTGGATGACATGGTGCTAATCAAGAATAACCACCTAGCACTCGTGGGAGGTGTGGCCAGAGCAGTACGTATTGCAAGAGAGCGGGTGTCATTCTCCAAGAAGGTATCCTGTGAGGTCAGGTCCCTTCAAGAGGCGATGGAGGCTGTCGATAGCGGTGCAGACGTGATACTCCTAGACAACTTCACACCCAATACAGCACGGGCGGTTGTCGACACATTGAAGCAGAGGGGGCTTCGGGATAGGGTCGTACTTGAGGCATCCGGAGGTATTAACGACGGAAATGTGACCGAGTTTGCTCAGAGTGGGGTGGATGTCCTCTCGTCGGGAGCTCTGACTCACTCCTATGAGTCTGCAGACTTCAACATGCTCATTTCGATGCCTTAGGGCGGTGACGCTCGTTCGTGTCGTGTTCACGGCTCATCAGGGGCCGGACCCCGGCCCAGGTGCTTCCGCGCTCGCCTCATCTGCCTCCGTCGCTCCAACTCGACTCGCCTCCTGTTGAAGACCCATATGGCTGGAGTGGCCAGCACCACTGCGA
>JACAEL010000022.1 GCA_013388835.1 Candidatus Thorarchaeota archaeon
CTGTCAACCTCCCGGAGAGAGGACGTACAAGAAGCTTAAAAGCAGTTCTCACGGCTGACACATAGACAACCCTTCAGGGGTGGCATTGGGTGCCGAGGTAGCCAAGTTGGACCACGGCGCCGGTCTTGAGAACCGGTGTGCTCTGCACGCAGGAGTTCAAGGGCTGCGACACTACGTCGGGCCGAACACATCTCCTCCTCGGCGCCACCAATGGCAGTACTCGTGGACGGCTGCCGCAGAGAGCGAATGAGGACATGGGACTCTCGCAGGTGCATTAGGGGAGGAACAAAAGAGCGGAATCCTTTTCGTTTGTATCTGTGCATCAGTATCCATGCCATTTGTAGAGACCAATGGAGTGCGGACATACTACGAGCTCGAGGGAGCTGGTCCTCCGATTGTCTTCATTCACGGGGCGGCATGTGACCGGGACATGTGGCGTCCACAGGTGGAGTACTTTGCAGACAAGTGCAGTGTGATCACATATGACCTGCGTGGACATGGCAAGTCTCAGGGCTCGGACGGCAGATACAGCTGCAGACTCTTTGCGGACGACTTGAATGCACTGCT
Organism: Candidatus Thorarchaeota archaeon; assembly: GCA_013388835.1. Lineage (NCBI taxonomy): Archaea > Promethearchaeati > Candidatus Thorarchaeota > Candidatus Thorarchaeota archaeon. Next base: position 568 of record JACAEL010000022.1, read on the forward strand.
ACAGAGTCTCGATGTCAGGGAACCAGTAATCTGCGGCATCTCGTTGGGAGGTATGGTAGCTCAGGAATACACTGTGAGATATCAGCAGAATCTTCGTGGTCTAGTCCTTGCTGACACTGCAGTGTCAACCACACTGCGTTTCTCGGACAGAGTGCAGAAGGCATTGTTTCCGAAGAGGTTGGTCTTGTGGATGGTTAGGAACATGAGCAGGAAGAGGTATGCAGACTTCTCATTCCGGTTCTTCAAGATGGCCCCAAGTGTGCGTGAATACCTCGTAGAGAAGCAGCTTGCAATGAGTCAAGAAGAACTCCTGAAAGTGATTGAGGCGGCGTATGACTTTGAACTACTCGATTTGGCGTCTGTATCAGTGCCGACTCTGGTAATCATCGGGGAGAATGAACGCAAGTCGGTCTTTCCACACGCAGAGAAGATGCTCCAGCTGATATCAAACTCGAGAAAGGTGGTAATCCCAGGGGCAGGACATGCATCAAATCTGGAGAACCCGATGGGATTCAACCGGGCATTAGAGAAGTTCCTTTCTGAGCTTCCCAGTCCTAGAGCGACTTAGCCATGTAGGGGCCCAAGTCCCTGAAACCCAGGCGCCGGTAGTACTCCTTCACACCCAGACCACTGTTAACAAGAATCGTGTCTGCTCCAAGCTCATCGCGCCCAATGCTCTCTGCAGCCTCTATGAGCCACTCACCCATTCCGAAGTGCTGCCACGCATCACTCCTTCTCTGACGCAGTTCAACAGCTGTCCCATATACCCTCAGTTCTCGGATAATCGCGCAAGGCCCAGCTGTCATCTCCCGTCTGTGCGATGCAGTGCTCGGGCGTCGGAGGCGCAGGAAACCAACTAGAACGTCATCTTCAGGGACTTCCAGAGACAGGAACAGTTCCTTGCCCCCAGAGGCGTCGTACTCCCTTCGGACCAAGACCACATCCGCCATGTTGACTCTCTTGCCAGTCCTGAGTTCGTAGTGTCCCACCTCCCGATATCGGATGGTACGGTCCCTGAGACCAAGCTGGTTCATCCGCTTCTGGACAAGCTCGCGAAGGTTGCCACAGTCAAGTCCTGCCTCTATCTGATGAAGTGGGATGTCTCTCTGCATCCTCTGGATTCGGACATACTCGGGCATCTCGGCTATGGCAGTTGCCAAGAGACCTACAGTCTGGTCAGTATCATATGGCCGGTATTCCCCAGCCGTCCACCATTCATAGAGCTTTGTGTGCTTGACCACAATCGTAGGGTAGATCTTCAGCATATCGGGCCGGAAGGCCGGGTCTGAGAAGAGACGGCGAAAGTCGTTCAAGTCGGACTCGAATGTAGCCCCCGGGAGCCCCGGCATCATGTGGTACGCCACCTTTATGCCACTGTCACGGAGTAGCTGAGAGGCGCGGACAACGGAGTCAACGCCATGGCCTCTCGAAACGCGGTGAAGAATTGAGTCAGAGAGAGTCTGGACACCAATCTCGACCCTTGTAGCGCCCATGTAGAGTAGCTCGTCAACGCTGCCAGGGGTCACCAGATCGGGTCGTGTCTCAAATGTTGTGCCAATGTTCCGGACAGGCGCTCTCTCATTCTTTCGCTTTGCCTCGTCCAGACTCCCACTCTCGGATTGATTCATCGCGTCAAGGCAACGCTTCACAAACTCTGCTCTATACTGGGCGTCCTTTGAGCACCAGTCGCCACCCATGACAATCAGTTCGGCCTTCTGGGTTGTGTGACCGGTGGCCCGGAGCTGGTCAAGCCGACTGTGCACCTGTCGAAACGGATCGAAGTCATTCTGAATCCCTCGCATGGTTGCAGGCTCATGGCCGGTGTAGCTCTGGGGAACACCGAGGTCTGGCCCACCGGGACAGTAAGCGCACTTGCCATGGGGACAGGCCTGCGGTCGAGTCATGACAGCAATCACTGCCACCCCGGAAGCAGTCCGGACCGGGCGTTTGCGTAGCAGTCTGCTCAGAAAGTCCACCTCCTCCGGTCGCGCATGTCCAAGTATGTCCGCATTAGATGGGATTGTGGGTAGATGATACCTTGCGCAGACCCGGTTCTTCAGCCGGTTGATGTGATGCCTGTCGAGGGGTACCTCTGAACGCAGGATCTCTTCGATAATCTCTCTGCAGACGGAGGCGGATGTCGCTTCAGGCATTGGAGCCTGCTGAGTGGGATGTGCTCATTAATGCCACGATAGGGGGCAAAAAGATGGTGATGCTTGGATAGCTTTTTATTGGCTTGGCAGAGCCATGAATATGAACAGGGGAACAAGATATGCCAGGTTCACACGGCTCACTCACAAAGGCGGGAAAGGTCCGAGAGTCCACGCCAAAGGTCACCGGGCGTGAGCGACATACTCCAATCCCGCGCGTGCGCAACAAGCGCAACTATGTCAAGAGGTTCATCCGCGGGCGTACCGTCGGTGTCAGAGCTTAGAGGAGAAGCTCCTTTTCACTCCTGTGGCATCCCTCTGGTAGTTTCCAAACTCAGTCAGCTCCATGAGGCGTGATTCATCAAATACAGGACCGTCCAAGCAGACCAAGTCACCAGTCGGGTCCATGGCACAGGTGCCACATAGGCCGCAGCCACACTTCATATGCCTTTCCAGAGATGCCTGAATGTGAATACCAAGTTCACGTGTGAGACGATACAGGTTGATCATCATCATCTCAGGACCACAGGTATATACCCTGTCGAAACTCGACTCATTCAGAATCTCCGCTGCCAGTTGTGTCGCGAGCCCGCGGTATCCTGCGGACCCGTCATCTGTAGCAGTCCTGACAGTCAGTCTAGGGGTCTTGATGGACCTCAGCTCGGTTTCAAACAGCAACTCACTACTCGTTCTAGCGCCTACGACCACAGTGGTCTCAGCCCCCAGCTGGACCAGACTGTGAATGAGCGGCCGAAGAGGCGCCATTCCAATGCCGCCACCTACAACCAATGCTCTGTCCCGGAAGACTCGGAAACCATTCCCAAACGGGCCACGGAGTCCCAGACGGTCGCCTTCTGACATCGATGCGAGAGCCTGAGTGGCAGGTCCCACAGGCAATACCGAGATGCCGGTCTCAGAGTCCTCCCAATAGGATATGCTCATTGGAATCTCATCTATGCCCGGCGTCCAGACCATCAGGAATTGACCGGGTTGGAATGGTTCAGCATGGTCCGACTCAAGATACAGTGTACGCACACGCTTGTTTTCCTGTCTCACGCGCCTGATTCTTACAGACCTTGGACGACCCATCCTGTGCTCTATAGTCATGACAATCAACTCCGCGCAGCAAGACCTATGATTTCAGAAAGCTCAGAGAAGCCCGCTTCTCGCAGGTAGGCCTCCACACCCTCCCGAACTCTCTTGAACACGTCCATTCCCCAGAGGACACCCGTACCAATCTGGATGGCACTGGCGCCCGCCAAGTGCATCTCTACTGCATCTTCCCATGTAGACACTCCGCCCACACCAATCACAGGTATGCTCAGCGCTTGATAGAGGTCGTACACACAACGTACGGCAATTGGGAAGATTGGAGGACCGGACAGCCCACCAAAACGATTGCCCAACACAGGTCGTCGCTGGTGGATGTCAATGCGCATTGCGCGTACGGTGTTGATTGCTACCACTGCATCCGCACCTGCTCTCTCCGCGGAGGCGCCCACCGACACGATGTCTGACGCATTCGGCGTCAGTTTTGCGAAGACCGGACAACTCACTAGGTCCTTCACGGTCTTTACGTAGCGATACGTCAGCTGGGGGTCATGCGATATCTGACTTATCTCTGCATGAGGACAGGACAGATTCAGCTCTATTGCGCTAGGCCGGACTTCGGCAGCCTTTGATGCGACCTTTGCAATCTCGTCAAGAGAGTTACCGAATATGCTGAGGACAACAGGGACCCCGATCGTTGCGAGGTCTGATAGCTCGTCCACAAAAGCATCGATACCGGGGTTGGTCAGACCGACTGCGTTCAGGAGACCTCCATGTGAGACTGTCAGTACCGGACCGTCATGTCCCTTGCGCGGGGTCAGACCAATGGACTTCGTCACAACTGCGTCGGCCCCGTTTCGCGCGACTCTTCTGAGCAGTGATGCAGTCATCCCAAGCACGCCCGATGCAAGCCAGTAACCGGAGATCCTCATGCGCACTCGCCCCTGTCAGATACCGGACGGGTGTAATAAGCACAAGGGCGGCCGAAGAGACAGACATTTATCAGGCACCTAGACTCCAGTGAACTATTGGAGCTCCCGAGTCATGTTAGTCTACCTCGTCAGTACTGCATACGGGTTGTTCGCCCTTGATGAAAACAGCAGAGTCCTGATTGAGATGTGGACCTATCCGGATATCGAGAAGTCCATACAGGAACTGAGCCAGCTCAATCAGGGAGAGACCACTGACATGCTGGGGGAGATGGTCAACAGAGTCAGAGCCCTCAACCCCGAGGCAGTGGTGGTCGAGCAACCGGAGATGGCGAGGGCACTGACCAACACGGGGCTAGAAACTAGGCTTGAAACTGTGTCTTTGCCAATCAAGTGGTTCAGGACAGCCTTGGTGGACCAATTAGTCAATGCCAAGACCGCAGGTCCAGAATGTGACACAAAGCGGTTCTTGAAGCAGGTCGCAGTTGGGCTCGCACAACAGACGATAACGCGAGCCAGTGAAGAGAGGGACATATTGACAAAGCAAGCGATAGATGCCATTGACGAGTTGGACAAGGCCATCAACATAATAGCCATGCGAACCCGCGAGTGGTTCTCCATGTACCAGCCAGCACTTGACCGTCTGGTGGAAGACAATGAGGTCTTCAGCAGACTCGTGACTAACGTGAGGACGAGTGAGAATGTGGACCTTGACGCACTCCGAGAGATGGGTCTGACGGCAGAGCTGGCGGATGCGGTGGTGTCTTCTTCAGTCAGCGGCACAGGAGGAACACTGAGTGAACAGGATTTGGAGGCCATCCGCACTCTGGCTGAAACCGTTGAAAACATGTATAGGTCACGACGGCGACTTGAAGAGTACATTCAGACAATGATGAAGTCCATCGCGCCGAACATAACAGCCCTAGTGGGCCCAGTGGTGGGGGCCAGATTGATTAGTCTGGCAGGCTCGCTAAAGGACTTGGCAGCCCGTCCGTCAAGCACAGTTCAGGTACTGGGTGCTGAGAGAGCACTCTTCAGAAGTCTCAAGACAGGAACGGACCCACCCAAACACGGAGTCATCTTTCAGGTCGCCGATATCAACGCAGCACCCTACTGGCAAAGAGGAAGAATTGCCAGGGCTCTGGCAGGCAAACTCTCGATAGCAGCAAGAATCGACGCATTCTCCAAGAGAGACATGGGCGAAGAACTCCGACTGAGCTTCCAGAGGCGTGTTGAAGAGATAAGAAGGCAGAACCCGGAGGCACCTCCGCCAAGACCAACCAAGAGGGGCGAGCCGAGGCGTACATATCGAAGAGGGCGTGGTTTCGGAAAACCATCTGGGAGAGGAGGTAGGCGACATTGAGAGTCACCAACCATCGATTTCCCGGTGTCTATGTGACAGAAGAGGAAGACAGGAAGTACCTTGCGACGAAGTCGCTGACGCAGGACATTCAGAGCTTCTATGGAGAGCGAGTCGTGAAGGTCGATCAAGATGTCTACCGACAATGGTCTCCGAGAAGGTCCAAGCTGTCAGCAGCCATTCAGAATGGACTGAGGGAACTCCCAATCCAACCCGGTTCCAGAGTGCTGTACTTGGGGGCAGCATCTGGTACCACAGTGAGCCATGTTTCGGACGTGGTTGGGGAAACAGGTCTGGTTGCTGCGGTTGAGTTCTCAGCAAAGACCGCAAGGGGACTCCTGCGGCTTGCAGGGCTGCGCTCGAATGTTGTGCCGATAGTAGAGGATGCGCGACACCCATCCAGATACACCTCGTTGCTGACCGGCACGGTTGACGTGGTCTACCAAGATGTAGCACAGCCGGACCAAGCAAGAATCCTCTCTGACAATCTCAGGACATTCTGCTCATTCGGGTCATGGGGGATGATTGCCATCAAGGCAAGAAGCATAGACTCCGCATCAGACGCATCCCAAGTCATTGATCGAGAGATAACGAATCTCGACTTGCTAGGACTGGAGGTCGTTGAAGAGGTCAACCTAGAGCCCTTCGAGAAGGACCACATGATGGTAACAGTCAGAGTGAGGTAGAGCGCTCCTTGAGCGATCACATTGAGCGTATGCTGGAACGCGAGATTGACAGCGTAAACGACCACCTTCCGAAGAAGGCTGTGCCTCTGAGGGACCTAATGAGGATGAGCAGACCCACGTACGAAACAAGAGGGGGCGAGACCTCCTTCCTAGTCAGGAAGGAGCTGGAGTACGTTGCCAGTGAAGTCCCAGAACGGTACCACGGTGATGTGATGATTCCGGTGGTGATTCTGAGACGAATGGACTTAGGACAGGGAATCTACACAGTGGCTGGGACAAAACCAACACTCTTCTTGATCCATCGCATCTTGGGCGACGCAGACGGAGACTGGGACAGACTCGGAAGCTGGGAGGCAGTCGACAGACTTGCCCGCCCTCAAGTGCAACTGGTCAGGAGAAGGTTGCCTTCGACCACTTGCATCGGATTCACCACGCAATGCTAGAGTCCGTTTCTTGCTTCGGTCTTCGACTCAGCTGCCAATTAGCAAATCTGAAAAGGCAGGTTCACGGAGTCTTTCTGATAGTGAGTATGACAAGAGATAGAACCCAGCTCCTAGAAGAGGCCGAAAACCGCCTAGTGGAGGCTGGATTTACTATATCCACTCGCTGTGACATCAGACCCAGCTGCTTTGACCTAGTGGCTCGCAGGGGAGACCAGATTGTCTTGGTCAAGGTGCTCGCAAATATAGATGCCATGACAGAGGAGGATGCCAAGGCTTTGGGGATTGTCGCCGCTTTCTTTAACGCAACCCCGCTCGTGGTAGGGCTCAGGACACGTCGCAGCCCTCTAGAGGAGGGACTGGTCTACCGCCGGTATGGAGTCACAGCAATCACACCAGCGCTAATAGCTAGCGAGGTCTCAGAAGACAAACGGCCTCGGAGCTTTGTACAGAGGGGCGGCAGGTTTGTAGAGATAGATGGCGCGGAACTCAGGAGGGCTCGTGAAGTCCGCGGGATGACTCAGGAGCAGCTTGCAGACTGTGTACAGGTGTCTGCACGGGCGATTCTTGCCTACGAGAGGGAGGAGATGGATGTGAGCACCGAGGTCGCAGAGCAGCTTGAAACAGTCCTTGAAACAGACCTGATAATTCCAATTGATGTGTTTCGCAAGTCGGATACCAAAGGTCTGACACAGAGAAACCTGCCTGAAATCCCAGAGAACGTTTCATATCTGGAGAAACGTGTCAGGGACTTCTTTGAACGCCTGGGAATGAAGGTGCTGTGGACGGACCGTGCACCATTCGACCTGGCTGCGAAGGAGAAAGGTCCTCCACTGATGTCGAGTGTGGGGTCAATCAGGAACCCGGGGCTACAGAAGCGGGTGGAGATAATCAAGAGCGTTTCCAAGGTCACCGAGTCGGAGGCAGTGGTGATTATCGAGGAAGGAAAGGCTGACGAGAATATCGCGGACATCCCGGTCATAAGACAACTCGAGCTTGATGAGATAGACAAGCCACAGGAGCTGCGGAGAATAATAGCGGAACGTTCTGATGGCTGATTACTCATTCTGACAGACGAGAAGACCTCCAAGTCTTTCGTACTATGTCTGGCAGTTCTTCGTGCCGTTCTAGGAAGCCTCTGACAAAGGCGATACTCTTGGGGTCGGAGGGATAACCAGACCCAAAGTCACCATACTCGCGATGCAGAAGCTGCACTGCAGAGTCGCGCTCGACCTTTGCCACTATCGATGCAGCAGACACGACGGGATATGTCGAGTCCGCCTTGTGACAGGATATCAATGTGCAGTCTTCTGGCTGAATCCCGGCGTGCTCCAGAACCATCCTGCCAAATCGTTCCGGATTGACGTCTGCTGCATCCAGTATGGCACTGGAGGGCTTCATAGTACGTAGCGCCAGAGCAAAGGCGCGGACCTCTATCACGTTCAGCGTGACTCCTTGTGTCCTGAGCCGATCAATGTCTGCAGCAGAAACTGTCTGTACAGAGACGTCAATGGCAATCTCCCGAATCGCCTCACAGAGGGCACTCCTCCTTCTGGGAGTCAGGCTCTTGGAGTCGCGCACACCAATCTCCTTCAGACGCAGAATGCCCTCCGGGTCTGCAAGGACCCCGCAGACCACGAGTGGTCCAATCATGGGCCCCCGTCCGGCCTCATCGACGCCCGCAATGCGCCATGACTCAGGAGGCAGGGGACTCATTCCAGCAGATTCCTCAGCATCGTTCGTATCTAGTTGGACATTGTCCTGTATAGGAGACTTGTCATGCCCAGGACACTGCACTGAAGCCATTCCTTAGAGGCACGCAAGTCTCGGACGGCCTGATTCTCAGTACAAGTACATCTGGCCATATAAGTTCCACTTACAACGCGTTCGAGTCGATCCGGCACTCAGGCAGTCTTTTGCAGACTCTTGTGTCGTCGACATCTCTCTCCATGAATTACACTCGATGGTCTTCGGACACCACAGACACGAACTCTAGGCACAATTCCTCTCAACGGCAATAGGCTTCTAGGTATGTCCTGAGAGAATGTGGGGGCGCCGAGATTTGAACTCGGAACCTGCGAGTGGCTCATTCTATGACCCCGTTGTCATAAGATCTGGAGCCCGACGCCATACCGGATTAGGCCACGCCCCCGTTGCTAGTGTGGGCATACCGACGCAGGGAGGGCAGTAATAAGAAGATTTCGCCCGTTAAGGCAGTACGAGATGACATTACATATGAACGGATGAAGACTGACAACGTTCACTACAGCAAGGTGGGCACTCCTACCGCATCGAAGACCAGACGCACGTCCGCGGTCAGAGGACGGTCAGCGATGATGTCTCCTGCACTCGGGGACTGTTGAGCGAGGAGGCAAGGACCACAGATGGGGATGTGAGTCGCGACTTGATTTAAGGTCATGTCAGTTCTGCCGAGCAGGATAGTGGAAGATGGGGTTTTGATACATCGACGCTCTTGTGGGTGTCATTTGAAGTCGCGGGGACGCATTCGGATGAGGTCAAGAACTGTGAAACGAGGTGAACAAAGTGTACCCAGCGTTGCCCCCGGACCCAAGTCTACCCTGGTGAAGACTCAGGGAAGAAGACCACATACAGGCGAGGTTGTTCATTCCTGTGCAGCCTCGCCTCAGCTTAGCCCGAAAGGACGTCAGAAGCAATCTGGTCGGGTATTCATCTTCTTTTTTTTTGAGTCTGACTGAGTATCGACTCAATGAGTAATAGTTGTACCTGAAGCTGATACAAAAGATAGTGCTTTCAGAAACAGAGAAGAACGGGGGCCTTGCAGGCCCACGTTCTCAGAATGACAGGATACTATCTCTTGGTGATGTCAAGAACAACTCCAACGGCCACAGTCATACCCATATCACGTACTGCGAATCGGCCCAGTTGGGGGAGCTCCTTGTACTTCTCGATGACGAGCGGCTTCAGGGGCACCAGCTTGGCAATCATGGACTCGCCCTTCTTGACGAAGTCCGGATTCTCCTCAATCACCTGACCAGAACGCTGATCGAGCTTCTTGAGGATTTGATCAAACCTGCAGGCCACCTGGGCGGTGTGAGTATGGACGACAGGGGTGTAGCCCACCGTGATAGCGGTTGGGTGCTGTATGACCATCACTTGCCCCGTGAAGTCCACAGCGACTGTTGGCGGATTATCAACAGGACCGACAACGTCACCACGTCCAACGTCCTTGCGCTCGATGCCGCGCACGTTGAAGCCGATGTTGTCGCCAGGGACGGCTTGAGCAAGCTGCTCGTGGTGCATCTCTATGGTCTTGACTTCTCCGACCTTGTTGGGGGGCATGAAGATGACCTTCTGGCCGGGCTTCATGACACCAGTTTCGATGCGGCCTACGGGTACTGTGCCAACACCCTTGATGGAATAGACATCGTTCAACGGTAGTCGCAGGGGCTTGTCAATCGGTTTGGGTGGGAGCGTGACAAGGTCGAGCGCTTCCAGCAGACAGGGACCATTGTACCAAGGTGTCAGATTTGGTGTGCGGACCTTGAGGTTGGCTGCATCAATTGCAGATGTGGGAATGAAGGGAATCTGGTCAATCTTGTAGCCGATACTCTTGAGGAAACCGCCAACCTCCTCCTTGATCTCCTTGTAACGTTCCTCGCTGTACTTGACGTCATCCATCTTGTTGATACAGACAATCAGTGATGGAACGCCTAGGGTCATAGCAAGGTAGGCATGTTCCTTGGTCTGTCCACCGACACCAACGCCAGCCTCGAACTCACCAGTCTTCGCAGACACAACAAGCATTCCCACGTCGGCCTGAGAGGCGCCCGTGATCATGTTCTTGATGAAGTCCTTGTGACCCGGTGCGTCGATGATGGTGTAGTAGTACCGTTCGGTGATGAACTTGAAGAAAGCGATGTCGATTGTGAGACCTCGCTCTCGCTCTTCCTTCAGACGGTCCAGCGCAAAAGCCCATGCCCAGCTGGGCCGCCCAAGTCTCTCTGCTTCGGCCTTATGCTGTTGGAACGTTCTCTCGTCAACAGCGCCTGTTTCGTAGAGCAACCTGCCAGTCATCGTGGACTTGCCATGATCGACATGTCCGATGACGACCAGGTTCAGGTGCTCCTTATCTTTCTTGGACAAGGGTTGTTCACCTAGTACATATCTACAGAGTCCCCTAGTTGGGAACCTGCTTGGGCCTCTCTTGGTGAGTTGCTTTTAATGCTTTCGTCAAAGCGCAGTGACCAGAGAATGAGAACTCTGACTGAGGAGCTGGAGTATGTGGTTGACTATACTGTTAACAAGACGGACCACCGTTGGACTTCAACGTCGAAATCGGTGACTGTAATGGAAACAGTCACACACTGAATGCACTCTCAAGTGAGTCCTTTATGTCTTGAAGCAAATCAACGGGATCCTCGATTCCTACGGAGAGCCGAACCGTCGACTCTGTTATGTTCATGCCAGCGAGCACCTCATTAGGAATACCGTGGTGTGTAGTGAGTACGGGGATACTGACCAGACTCTCGACGCCGCCTAGGGACACCGCGTTCAGAAACAGTTCGAGCGAGTCAACAAACATCTCTGCGACTCTCAAATCACAGCAGAGGTCAAGTGTGAGGATGCCTCCAAAACCATCCATCTGCCTACGCGCAATGCTGTGACCCGGGTGGTCAGGGAGGCCAGGATAATGGACTCGTCTTATTCGCTTGTCTTTGAGTAACTCTTCCGCCAAATACAAGGCAGAGGAATTGTGCCGCTTCACACGTAGCTCAAGAGTCTTGATTCCTCTGTCGAGAAGGAAGGACGCGAAGGGGTCGACTGTCCCGCCCAAGAGCTTGGCCGTGCTCCGAATCCTTTCAAGCTGTGTTTTGGAGGCGGAAACTGAGCCTGCTATGATATCACTGTGTCCACCTAGGTACTTGGTTGCGCTGTGAATCACCACATCAATCCCCAACTCGTGGGGGCGCTGATTGATTGGTGTCGCAAAGGTGTTGTCAATCACAGAGATGACTCCGCTGGACCTAGCACCTTCTGCGACCGCAGAGATATCGACTATTCGCAGTGTAGGATTTGTGGGGGACTCAAAGAAGCAGAGGCGGTACTTGGATTTGGAGTCGACAATTGCGTCCACAAGGCACTCCGTGCTGACGAAGTCCGTTTCGATTCCAAACTTGGGAAGGATGTCCTCGAACAAGTGGAGCGTGCCGCCATAGATGGAGTCACATGAGAGAATCCTGTCACCTTTTCGTGCAAGACCAAGGACTGTGGACGATATTGCAGCCATCCCGGAGGATAGGACTACACTGTCATCGGTGCCTTCGAGAGCACTGAGCTTCTCTTCCACATTCCGTGTTGTAGAGTTACTCCAGCGAGTGTAGACGTCTTTGTTCGAAACACCAGTGACCGCCGCCAACAGATCCTGCTGGTTATCGAAGACAAAAGTGGAGGCCTGTACAATCGGTTCTACGGCCGGGCCCGCATGCTTTGGACGGTTTCCCTGTACACACCTGGTGCTTAGAGACCTCTTTCGCATTGTGCTCAACTGGTCAGTTCAATGAGATTGGAAACTGATAACATATGCGAAAGAGGAAGACTTAGTTCTCTTGGTCGTGGGCGGCTCTGAACTGGACTACCTCGCAGACCTGGCAACGCGCTCGCGTTCTTCCTTTCTAGACACCGCGAAGCTGCCCGGGTCACCCTTGAACGCCAATAGGAGTTCGTCAACAATACATTCCTCGTAGGACTTGGTGTTTCCGTGTGCACTGCGGGCCGCTCCGATTGCGAGATACCTGAGGGCCACGTCAACTCTCCGCTGTGGTGACACGTCCACAGAACGCGGATAAGCCATTCCACCATAGGAGATTCTGGTGGTCTCCTCTGCAGGTGCAGCATTCTCTATGGCGGTCACGAGCACTTGGATGGGGTTCAGACCAGTCCTGAAGTCAATCATCTCAAAGACCCTTCGGACCAGAGAGACTGCTCTCAGCTTTTTGCCTGAGCTGCGGCCAGTCCGGGTCTTCTTCTCCTTGCGGCCACCGCCATTAAGGAGCTTGTTGGCAAATCGCTCAACAATCGGCACACACGACTTGTGGAAGCTGCGGGCAGCGTGCCTACCGGAGGTGTGTGGTACAAGTACAGGCTTGAGGCTGATGTATCGGACGAGACCGGGGTCTTTGATCTCTACTCCAGTCGGGTCCCACTTGCCAAACAGAAGCAGTCCTGAAGTTGTCTTCGATGCCGCGTCTATCGGGGCACTCTCAGAGGTCTCAGTACGTGCCGAGTCGTCTCTCCTGTCGTCGGACATCATATTCACCTCAGCGTATAGGCTTCTCCTTCTTTCCATAGATGAGTGACTCAAGTGATACGCCATTGACCTTTGTAACACGCCACCGAACACCAGGCAGGTCACCGAATGCACCACCGTATGCGCCACCTATGCCTTCCACCACTACTTGGTCATGCTCATCTACGTACTTGAGAGCTCCATCACCCGGCAGGAAGGCCGAGATCTGCTTTCCGTTCTTTGAGAGCTGCACGCGGACACACTTCCTGATAGCGGAGTTGGGCTGTTTGCTCTCGACACCGACGCGTTCGAGAACTATGCCTCGTGCCTGGCAGGCTCCCTCAAGTGGGTCAGTCTTCTTTGCAAGCTTGAGCTTTCTACGTTTGTAAGTTGACCTGCTCCAGCGGAACTTCCTGCGCTTGAGCTTGAGAGTTCGTCCGGCGAACTCACCGACAGGACTCTTCGAATCTGTCAATTGAATACCTCGTATGGTGGTTGTGCGCTGTGATGCACCCACATTTGGGGCGCACTAGGCGGTAATCAGAGCATCGCCCTGCTGTCGCCTTTTAAGCATTGTGAAACGGAGGCCTATGCAATGCAGGAAACTAGGCAATCATGACGTTGTCGAGACCAAAGTGTCTCTTCGCTAGAATCCTTGCCCGTGCCACATTTCGGCCGTCGCGACCAATAGCAATACCACGGTCCTCGCTCTTCACTGTGACTGAAGCCACCACCGCCCCATCTCTGGTCTCGGTGAGTCGCACTTGCTCGACGCGGGCAGGTGCCAATGCACGCTTCACAAACTCCTCTGCGCTGTCAGCCATCTCAACCACGTCTACAGGTCTGCCGAAGGCATCAGATGCGGAACGAACATTGCAGCCGCCCTTTCCAATTGCCTTTCCAAGCTGCTTCTCAGGCACGACGAAGATGAGCCGGTCTGCCTCATCATCGCGAACAACGTCGACGGCTGAGGCGCCTGTGATTCTCTCGAAGGTGGCAATCAATGCCATGTCGTCCATGGACAACTTGACGCTAGGCAAGAGGCTTCGCCTCACGGAAGCTTGAGGATCTTCGAGTCACCAGGGTCTATGACTGCAACGGCGGAGACCATAAACGGTCTGCCGATGACCTCACCGAGCTCCCAGGTGGTCCCTGCGAACTCCTCGATTCTGACGCCAGTCAGTTGTGCGTATCGCTCCAAGTCGCTGTAATCATCGCGGGGACAGTTCCTCGCAACAACAATCATTTTCGCCTCGCCTTTCTTGACGGCATCTATCGAGGACTTGGCACCAATCCTGCACTTGCCGGTTCGAACTGCGCTGGCAATCGACTCGTTAAGGCTCAAATCAGTCTACCTCTCTATTCAATGTTTCACGTTCTTGAGAGCCCGTGGCGGATTGCTGCAGACTTGCAGTGGTTTTATGCCTTCCGCCGTGGGCGTGCGCTTCTATGGACTCTTGGCAGGTGCCTCAGTGACTGGTGCTTGGGGGTTCATCAACAGGTCTATTGAACCTGTACCGAGAGGAATGAGCTGCCCCAGAATCACATTTTCGGTGATTCCTCTCAGTGGATCTTTCGCCCCCGCGATGCCCGCGTTCAGAAGGTGGTTGATTGTCACCTCGAAGGCTGCTCGGGCCAGAGCGCTGTTCTTCGACCCAGATATGCCATGCCTGCCAATCTGACGGATGGTACCGTCAGTGGTCATCATGTCAGCCACCAATATGATGTGCCGAACGTCGACATCCATCCCCTGTTCACTAAGCACGCTCATGGCCTCTTGGATGATGGCGTTGCGAGTCGCTTCAATCCCCAGAATCTGGTAGATCTCACGAAGGTTATTGGTATATATTCGGTGAGGATTGACTCCCTTGACCTCCAATGCCTCTTGGAGATTCGAACCCTCGGTATGAAGAACGTACTCCTCGCCTTCTTTTCGGATGACAACATGGGTGATTGCATTCAGTCCCTTCACTCGGACCTCTCGAATCTTCTCGCTCAACCGCTGCAGCTCAGCAAGGGTCTCGTTGGCCGGGTATACGAACACCGAGTTCTCACTGACCTCTACTTCTCCTTTGGTCTTGATCTTCAACTGTATCGCCTCGGCAATCTGCTCGGGAGTGAGACCCTTGTCTTCCATCAACTCGGGGTCAAGTCGTACATCAATTGCCTGTCGCAGGAGGTCAATCGAGATATTGCTGGCGACGCTCTCCACTAGGACCATCTCTATGTCTCGGGCCACCATTCGGGCCTTGCTGCGATCATTGGCAACCGAAGGGTCCAGATGAAGGCGCATTATGGGGGTACTGGGGTTGTTCCGAGCGTCTACAATCTCAATCAACCTAGGGAGACCTTGTGTCACGCTGAGCTCAGCCACACCTGCATAGTGGAACGTCCGCAGGGTCATCTGTGTGCCGGGTTCTCCTATGCTCTGAGCCGCGACTGTCCCCACGGCCTCGCCGGGTTCGACAAGGGATAGCTCATAGGATTCCAGCACATTGTCGCATATCTCATCGAACTCCTTCTTAGTGAGGCCGGGTATCTGACGCGTCTTGGCTTCAAGCTCTTCGATGACCTTCGGAGGAAGTCTACGCTCGTCCCTCATCTTGCTGAAGCGTTTTTCCATATACTCATCGATTGTACTTGCGGTCTTGGACATGAGTAATCAACCACCTTAGTCGCTCCGGCCCTTGCCGAGAACCTTCTCTATTGCTATGTCAATGTTCACAGAACGTCCATGGTCGGACTTGCTTGGGTCGACGCCGTCGTCTCCAAACTTGAACTGCACAATCCTGCCAGGCGCCGTACGGACTGTCCCGTCGGTCTCCACCTTCAGGTCTTGTAGAGCTGTCATCAGTCGCCGCTGCATATAACCTGAAGTGGATGTGCGCACAGCCGTGTCGACAAGCCCCTCACGCCCTCCTGCTGCGTGGAACTAGTATTCAATTGGGTCAAGACCCTTCTTGTAGCTTGCAGTCACAAAGCCACGAGCACGAGCGCCTAAATCGCCACGTTCAAAGTGAGGAAGTGTGCGGCCGACATAGCCCCTGCTGATGCGCTGACCGCGAACTGCCTGTTGACCAACCACGGCTGCCATCTGCGACAGGTTGAGTCGAGAGCCCCTTGCGCCCGTCTGGGCCATGATGACAGCAGAGTTCTCAAGCCCAAGGTGCTCTCCGGCGATATTACCTGCGGAGTCTCGCGCCTGAGCCAGTGTGGCCATGATCTTCCGCTCAAGAGTTTCAAGAAGCGTCTGACCAGGGCTGGGTTCGAGCTCTCCACGCTTGTAGGTCTCTATGAGCTTTTGCACCTGCTCTTCAGCGTCTTCTAGAATCTTCTTGATTCTCTGCTGTGCCTCTCGCGGCAGTGTCACATCATCCAGACCCATTGTAAAGCCCCTGTCAGTGATGAGACGCACAAGAAGTCGTCCTATCGAGTCCATGAATACACGGGCTGCTGTCGAACCCTTCTCTTTGATTATCCGGTGAAACAGCGAGTCCGGTTCACCTGCGCCAAAGGCCTTCTCATCCACTACTCCGAAGAGTAGGTGGCCATCACGAATGACCACATACGCATCGTATTCACAGTTCTCCTTCTTGCAGACAGAGCACTTCCTGCAGATATTCGCTTTGAAGGAGATGTTGATACCACTAGGCACAAACATGCTAAAGATCTGTTTGCCAGTCCAGAGCTCTACAGGAGCCTTGATAGCAGGCTCAGGGAGCTGGCCTTCATACTTGGCAGTTGCCATCAGCTGGTTGACCTGATTGAGAGTGTAGAGGCTTGATTTTCTGGTCAACAGGAAGGCAGCAGAGATATAGTCCTGCAGCGCTCCGATGATTGGGCCGCCATACCTGGGAGAGAGAATCTGTTCCTGTACGCGCATGAGTACGCGTGCCTCCGCACGAGCCTCCTCCGACTGTGGTACATGTAGGTTCATCTCGTCCCCATCAAAGTCTGCATTATAGGGGGGACACACGTATAGAGAGAGCCTGAAGGTTCGGTATGGCATCACTCGCACCTCGTGAGCCATGATTGACATCCTGTGAAGGGAGGGCTGTCGATTGAACAGGACTATATCGCCATTGTCGAGGTGTCGCTCGAGTATGAAACCTGGTTCCAGACTGTCAGCGATAATGGTGCGCTCCTTGACAAATCTCAAGTCCACTCGTCGTCCGTCAGACCGAATCACATAGTTACAACCCGGATGAACGTCTGGACCACGCATCACAAGAGCTTTCATGTCTTCCATGTTCCACTCGGTGACTCTCTGCGGTATTGTCAGTATCTTTGCAATCTCTTCAGGCACACCGACCTCGTTCATGCTTAGATTCGGGTCCGGAGAGATGACCGTACGAGCCGAGAAGTCGACTCGCTTGCCAGACAGGTTTGAACGGAAACGACCCTCCTTGCCTTTGAGCCGCTGTGAGAGTGTCCTCAGCGCACGTCCTGACCTGTGTCGTGCAGGGGGAATGCCACTCACCCCATTGTCAAAGTATGTAGTGACATGGTACTGAAGGAGTTCCCAGAGGTCTTCCACGATGAGCTGGGGAGCTCCCGCATCCAGGTTCTCGCGCAGCCGCTGGTTGATACGTATGATATCGATGAGCTTGTGGCTAAGATCGTCTTCTGATCGGACTCCAGACTCGAGAGTAATCGAGGGGCGGACTGTCACGGGCGGTACTGAGAGAACGGTCAGGATCGACCACTCCAGTCTTGCGGCCTCAGGATTGATACCTAGTAGCATATAGTCTTCATCAGACACGTTCTCGAGTCTTGCGCGGATGTCAATAGGGGTCAGTCGAACGGAACCTGTTTCTCCGACTTCATATATTGAGGTGGGCTTTTCGAGTTTCAACTTCAGTTGTTCGGCCTCACAGTGAGGACACTGTTTGACCTTGGATGCCCGCTTGAGAATCTCCTTTGAGAGGTTTGCTGTTCTCTGACCTATGTCAGGGTACTTCTTGAAGAGTCGGGAGAAATGAGCGACTTCTTCTTCAGTCAACAGAATCCTGTTGCACTCTCTGCAGATGGCACGCAAGACCTTGTGAATCACCTTGGCGTAGCCTGCATGCATGACTGGACGCGCGAGCTCAATGTGCCCAAAGTGTCCGGGGCAATTACCTACACGATTTCCACATGTCCTGCAGCGCTGTCCGGGGTCAATCACGCCCAGTCGAGTGTCCATGATTCCGCTCTCTATGGGGTAACCATCCTCATCGTAAGTGTCAGCAACCACTATCTGCGCAACGGACATCTTGCGAATGTCCTCTGGCGAGAGGAGACCAAACTCAATTTCATCAATCTTCTTGGTAGAGATACCAGACATCATGGCTAAATCATCTCCTTCAATCTCAGCCTACAGGCCAAGCCTAATGACATCATTTCCTGGATGAGTAGCTTGAAAGCATAGGACACAACAACACTGCTTATTCTAGCATTGGTACCGCAGATGGGACAGTAGTAGATATCCTTGTTACGATCGTAGACGCCAATCAGCCCACACTCCTCACACACAAGCATGTTGCTTTTGTCAGACTCGTCGAGAAGCCTGCCTTTCAGGAGTATGGCCGCCCCATGACCAATCAGGACATCTCGCTCCATCTCTCCGAACCTGAGACCGCCCTCCCTTGCTCGACCCTCGGTTGGCTGTCTTGTGAGAATCTGGACTGGTCCTCTGGCGCGGGCGTGCATCTTGTCAGCGACCATGTGGTGTAGCCGCTGATAGTAGATGACACCGATGAATATGTCTGTGGTGAGTTTCTGGCCTGTGACACCCGAGTACATGACCTCTCGACCTGTGTGCTGGAATCCATGGTCGTGAAGAGTCTTGAAGAGCTCTTCTTCCGTGACACCACAGAAAGGAGTGGCATCCTGTTGCTTGCCATCCGCACAGCCAGCCTTGCCAGCAATCATCTCCAAGATCTGCCCGATTGTCATTCGGCTCGGAATGGCATGTGGGTTGATTATCAGGTCCGGTACAACACCGTCCTCAGTGAAGGGAACATCCTGCTGTGGCACAATGTAACCCACAACGCCCTTCTGGCCGTGACGAGACGCAAACTTGTCGCCCAGCTCAGGAATGCGCAGGTCTCGGACCTTGACCTTCACAAGGCGGTTTCCGTCGATGGTCTCTGTGAGAATGACACTGTCGACCACACCAGCCTCTCCATGTCGTACTGCAACTGAGGTCTCGCGTCGGTTCGGAGAAGTGATTTCGAACTCCGAGTACTCCTCAAGAAACCTAGGTGGGGAGGTTCTGCCAATCAGCACATCGCCGCCTTGTACTTCCACCTCCGTCTCGACTATGCCGTCTTCACCAAGGTTGCGGTAGGCTTCAGATGCGCGATATCCTCGAACACTGCGGTCAGGCACCTCGAACTTGTCCTCCTGTCCGCCAGGGTACTTTCGCTCTTCGCTCTCGTAGACTCTTGCAAATGTGCTTCGGCCCAGCCCCCGTTCGATGGAGGCCTTGTTCATGATTAGAGCATCTTCTATGTTGTAACCCTCAAAGGACAGTATCGCAACTACGAAGTTCTGACCTGCGGGACGCTCCTCATAGCCGATGGAGTTCATGGGGCGTGTCTTCACCATCGGTACTTGGGGGTAGTGGAAGAAGTGCGACCTCGTGTCGGCCCTGTATCTGAAGTTCGATGCAGGAACACCAACGGACTGCTTCGCCATTCCAGCCATGTACACATTACGTGGGGACTGGTTACGTTCAGGGAACGGTATGAGCGCTGCGGAAATCCCAAGTATCGTAGACGGAACAATCTCAAGATGAGTCGTCTTCGAAGAGATATCCTCGGGGGTCATAGCAATGAGAGTGTTCTCTTCCTCTTCCGCATCCAAGAACTCGACAATCCCATTCCGTAGAAGATCCTTGAATCCCCACTCCCCATCGGTCACCATGCGCAGGTGCTCTTCAGTGAGGCGACTGCGTCCGTTCTCCACGATTATCAATGGGCGCCGGACCCGTCCCGCATCACAGTTGACTTGGACTTCCCGAGTGTCCTCGTAGTACGCAATATTGACCTCGTTGTCTATCTCTCCAGCGCGACGCTTCTGCCGAATGACCTTGACAAGCACTTGCGGAGCGGCATGGATGCCAACTAGACGTCCGTTGAGAAACACATCTGCTCCCTTCGTCCCCCGTTTGCCCTTCAGACGCTCGATGTGTTCCACATCGGCCTTGAGCAGAGCGCGCTCTACCGATTCCTCATCTGTACCGACAGAGATGTAGGCCATCATGGCGATGTTCTTGACAAGTCCACAGTTGGGTCCCTCAGGGGTCTCATTGGGGCAGATCTTTCCCCAGTGAGTCGCGTGGAGGTCCCGCGCCTCAAAGTGTGGCTGAGACCTAGACAGAGGCGACACTACGCGTCGTAGGTGTGATAAGGATGAGATGTAGTTGGTTCGGTCAAGGAGCTGGGATACTCCAGCCTTTCCTCCGACCCAGTTGCCGGTGGCAAGAGCATGCTTGAGTCTCTGGGTTATCACATCCGCGCGTACTGCAGTCCTTATGTTCGGTTTTCGACCTCGAACCGCGGTCCGTTCAAGCTGGTACTTGATGTCACGTGTCAAGGAATAGAGTGCCACTCTGAATAGTGACATCAAGAGGTCACCAGACAGCTTCAACCGCTTGTTCGAATAATGGTCCTTATCATCAGCTTGGCGTTTGCCAAGGACCAGTTCGAGCAGCCTTTCGACCATCTGCCCAAGATAGTAGGCCTTCTGAAGTCTGTGCTCAGGCTCAGTGCCTATGTGAGGCAAGAGATATCGGTCAAGCACCTTCTCGGCACGGGACAGCCGGTATTCCTTCGTCTGGCCGACCGCGACTCGCTTTCCAATGAAGTCCAGTGCGTTCTCGCGCGTAGACCCCGTTGCCTCCTCGCTTGCCCCAGCGTTTATTGGCGCGGACTGTTCAATAGTCACTATGAGCTCGTTCCGAACGTCTTCGTCATCGGATATTATATCGACAATCTCGCGGTCAGACTCTACACCCAGAGCCTTGAGGAGGATTGCTAGGGGAATCTTGCCGGGAACTGATGGAAATGAGACACGCAGCTCTCCTGTGCGCTTTCTCTCGATTGTGACGGGTGCTCGGAAACCACGGGATGTGGAGAAGACCTTTGCAATGTGCGTATAACTTGAGCTCTTGCTCGCTTCTTCGATGAGTATCCTGTTTGGCGCCAAGTCCTCCTGGGTGACCAATACTCGCTCAGACCCGTTGATAATGAAGTAGCCACCAGGGTCCTTTGGGTCCTCGCCATGACGGATGAGTTCCTCATCACTGAGACCATGCAGAAGACACTTCTCGCTTCGAAGCATGATGGGGAGGTCGCCAATGTAGATACGAAGGGTTTCCATTCGCGTGGTGACTGTGCCCTCCTTTCTTACAGGAGTCATGTTGAGGTAGAGCTTGCTTGCATAGGTCAGGTTGCGTATACGAGCCTCATTTGGATAGAGAGGGTGTTCACTGCCATCTGCCTCTCGAACTGACGGCGCCTCGACTTCAATCTCACCGAGCTCCACGTAGTAGCCCTCGACTTTGGGAGCGAGGCGGCCCACGCTCGTGACTACCTCTTGCAATTCATGGTCAATGAACCGATTGAATGAGTCAAGATGCTGTCCTACTAGACCACGATCCGCGAAGTATGCCTCAATTACGGGCCAGTACTTCTGCCGTTCTTCTATACCCAAACCTGTCACCACATCCTGATGAGGGACGGGGAAACTACTGCGGGTCTGTTGCTTCCCAATGCATGAACCCAGAGAAGTCCGAGTTCGCTCACTCGCCGCAATAGCCGCCCCGTTGCTGTCACCCGGGCAGTAGAGCATACCCACGCTTGTCACGGACCATGGCGGGCTCGGCGGGATTTGCTCCGCGCCGAGGGACTCTCGACACGCTTGAACCCGCGGCCCCTGCCCGACCAAGACATCGTTTCTTGGCCTTCAGGTTAAAAGCCTCAGCCGACGAGACAGAAGGACTGTTTCGAAGACTGCTGCGCTGCCTGCCTGCGCCACGAGCCCGGAACACACCTGCAGCCATCTGACACTCCATTGCTGGCAATATCAAGTATGGTCATGCATGTATGGGAAGCTGTTCTGCCTGAGCACCGGAGCCGGGTTGCTGTGTCAATAAAAGGCTTACGATGAAACGAAGACATTTGGCATATCAGCTGCCACCAATCTGCGTTTCTGTGATGTAGAATGTGTGAGGTACTGCGGCATAATAAACTTACTCTGCCACCGAATTCGGCTGCAGAAGTCAAGTCCGAAGTCGGCAGAAGAACCAGCGCTGCCTGATTTGCACCTAACATGAACACTGAAGGCCACCCCCTGCCTCAGTCTCAGCCATGCGGTGACAGGTCGTGACCACTTGTGCAAGAGCCCTGTCCCCGGGACATGGAAGAGACGGAATGCCAACGACAACTTTAAGTGAAACACGGTCGTCGAGGGTCAGAGCATGCCCGTAAGACGGACAGCGTTTCACAGGTGCCCCTGTGGTATAGCTCGGCTAGTATTCAAGACTGTCAACATCTGGTCCTGAGTACGAGCCTGATGGCAGATCTCTTGAGACCCGGGTTCAAAGCGAAGCGCGATTGTTCGAGCCTCCTGAAACTCCCGGCGGGGGCGCCACTTCATTCTACTGAGACCATACAATGCTGACAGGTACTTTCCTAGCGAAGTGGATCGCAGCTGCGCCTAGGAGAAGATGCTCATACGCCACCTGAGTGAAACCGGAATGGCTCAGCATCGTTGCAAGTGCTGAGGCGTCATGGAACCGAGTAACAGTAGTTGATAGGTGAACATATGCTTCATCATGTCCAGAAACAAGAGCCCCTATGAGTCGGACAATCTGCCGAACGTACAAATGAAACATCCAGCGTATGCAAGTGCGTGGCGGCTGACTGGTTTCAAGGTTGATGAACAAGCCACCGGGTCGCAGAACTCTGAGAAACTCGCCAAGTCCGCCATGCAGCCCGTCGGGGGGAGTATCAAGATTCCGAGTTGCGAACGAGATGCTAACCACGTCGAAGGTGTTGTCCGAGAATGGCAGACTCTTCGCGTCAGCCAGACTGAACTCTACGCCTATGGTCTCAGTCTTCTTGCGGGCCACTCCGAGCATCATTGGACTGAAGTCCACTGCGACAACTCGTGTTCCAAGTGGAGCAATGCGGTAGAGGTATGCGGCCATCTCTCCCGTGCCAGTACAGAGATCCAACCACAAACGCCCACCATGGAGTGCAGCAGCCCTTGCAGCACGGCGCCTCCAGAACACGTCAAGGCTCAGAGTGAGGAGGTGGTTCACCAGCTCGTAGACGTAATACACTCGGTCAAACAATGTGCGAATGGTCCTTCTCATCTCATGAAGACTTCCTAGTTTGGCATAGGTGAGGTCATACGAAGAGGCTCTGTTTCCGTTAGCATCATCCACATTAGGACAGAGGCAAAGTTGCAGAAGGAAATGATCCAGGCTATAACAACTCTCTTTGAGCACAACTTCATTCAGAGGGAACGGATGAACAGGATGCTCAGGCAGTTGACGCATGAAGAACTCAACAGGGACTTTGTGGCACAGGCGTCAATCATACGAGTTCTGCATCACATTGCAGCCACGGAACACTACTGGATTGGCTCAGTGCTTGGTCACAAGTACGAAGAGGAGGAAATCGCATCAGGAGGACTCGAGTTGGACGAGGTCATGCGATACTGGAAGAAGGTCGAGATGGGCACCAGAGACTACTTGGGTACACTCAACGAGAGTAGGCTGGCATACGTGATAAGCGTCCAGTGGCCGATAGGCACAGTGAGCTTCACAGTCGGCAAGGCACTGCTGCATCTTGCAAGTCACGAAGTGCATCACAGAGGCCAGATTGCGATTCTGATGAGACTGCTTGGCTACGAACCTCCTGTTGTCGACATGATTCAGTCCCCCGAGTGTGAGATAGAATGAGCCAGTTCTTGGAGATGAACTATAGAGCAATCATAGGACAGGCACTCGCACTGCGTAGGACCGCTCAATCTGTTCGACCAGATGACTCGGTCGTCACTCAGGGAAAGCACAGGATAGTGTTGTTCGGTTGCGGGGACTCCTATGGAGTGGCCGAACTCGGTCGGTGGACCTTTCTCTCTATGGGGCTCAATGCGGTCACACTCTCACCGGGAGAGACGAAGTACGTACAGCTCACAGACCAAGACTTAGTGATAGCTGTGACCGCGTCAGGACGGAGCATTGAGCTAATTGAAGCACTCAAGATGACAAAGAGAAACGGTGTCAGCACAGTAGTCCTGACTGACAATGGCGAGGGGATGGCGAGTGACTACGCAGACTGGCTCTGGTTGACAAAGTCAGGTGCTGAGAGTTACAACATCAGTCCTTCTGCAACAACAACATCAGCCATGGCATATCTCCTGCTTGTTGCATCTCAAATCGATGGGACGCATCAGCAACTGAAGACGGACTTGGACAGGCTGTTGGACAAAGCTGATGATGCACTACAGTGGGCAGAGGCAGAAGGTTCACGTCTGGCGGAGTTGGTAGTTCCACAGAGTGCGCTGTATATGATATCCGAAGGACCAAATCTCGTCGCAGCACAGATAGGCATGATGAAGTATAATGAGTTCGGAGTTGCGAAAGGCATAGCAGCAATTAGGGAAGAATTCAAGCATCACTATGTCCTCTCAACAGGCGGTACCGACAGCGCTGTGCTTATTCTGGACACTCCTAGTCCCCGAGATCAGGACTATATGAACTCGTTGAGAAAGGTCCTTGATGCGCGAGTATATGGTCTGTCTGCTTCTGCTGCACTGGGACTTCACAGTTCTCTGGTTCAGGTGATACCGAACACAATGGCGATGCAGATGGCGGCATACCACACAGTCAAAAGACACAGCCCCTCCATGATGTGGTTTAGGCAGCCTAACGCCCAGGCATTCAAGATATACTAGCAATATGCTTCAGCATTTGCAGGGAAAGAAGCCTCAATACACAGAGAAACAGGCACAATGGTGGTGCTACAACCTCATGAGTACGAGTGATCTCCTCGGCATGCTACAAGACATGGCGAGTCCAGAGAACCGGAGATGTGTAGCGGAGTATATCAATGCACATGAATCCGAATTCAGAGAGCTCCTCACGAGTCTGTTTGAGAGGAGCACGGTTCCGGCAGAAGTAAAGCTTCAGCTTATGAACATAGTAGACCTCCTCTCGGAGCAGAACACTGTGGCGTTTCTTGAGTGCGCGATATCCGACACTGATTCAGTGGTGAGGGTGCAGGGCCTGCAGGCGACCTATCGGACCAGAACGGAGTCGCTTAACAAGAGGATTGTGTCCATAATGAGAGACCAACACGCTTGCTTCGAGGAGAGGAAGTGGGCAATTCACATCCTTGCCAGCACCGACCCGGAGAGATATGGAAAGGGAATACGAGAGATTGTCAGAGATTGCTCAGAGCCCGCAGAGATCAGGAAGGAGGCAATCTTTTCTCTCACATGCCTACACGACACCGAGAGCCTTGGGCTGTTATGTGGAGTGCTGGGAGACCCTAGTGTTGAGATACGTCAGTCAGGAGCGTGGGCATTGAGCAAGATAGGCTCTCCGGAAACTGTCAACTGTCTGTTCTCAGCGATGGAGGATCCCGATGGTGTCGTTCGTGACTGGGCAATACGAGGTCTAAGGGATATGGACGACACAAAGGCGCTTCATGGTCTTGCAAAAGCAATCGTCAGAGCAGAGCCTGAAGATCAAGTGCGGCTAATCCGCTTGGTTGTGGAAAGACGTTCGGAAGTCGTGCTGAGGGCAATAGCACAGGTACTCAACTCCCATGATGTGAGAGTGAGGAGAGAGGCAGCTTGGGCCATGGCTGTGTCCCCATATCCTCCCGCGAGCAGCTCACTAGAGGCACTCCTCGA
Source organism: Candidatus Thorarchaeota archaeon (assembly GCA_013388835.1). NCBI lineage: Archaea > Promethearchaeati > Candidatus Thorarchaeota > Candidatus Thorarchaeota archaeon. The sequence continues at coordinate 26,366 of JACAEL010000022.1, forward strand.
GGACGAGGACGAGGACGTACGCAAGTATGCACAAGCGGCACTTACGAGGATTGGAAAGGGGGACGTGAACGAGGGAGGCTTCTTGTTCTGAGTCACATCAGTCCCCGATATAGACCACCATCTATGAGCAGCAGGGCGCCATGTATGTAGCTTGCTAGGGGGCTCATCAGGAAAGCACAGACTCTGCCGAACTCGTCCGGGTGGCCCATGCGACGAAGGGGAATTCTGGACAATATGTGCTCTTCACCAGACGGGCCTTTGGTCTTGGCCATCAACTCATCAACGCGCGCGGTTCGGATATAACCGGGACACACTGCATTCACGCGTACTCCATACGGAGCGAACTCGTCAGCGACAGTGCGCATCATTCCAATCACAGCAGTACGCAGGGAGTTGGACAGAAGCAGGTTGTCCAGTGGTTGTTTCACAGAAACTGATGTGCTGTAGAGGATTGATGCGGAGTCGGCCTTGCGCAAGAGAGGTAGTGCACACCGAGTTAATCTGACCGCACTCATCAGAGTCAAATCGAAGGCCGACGACCATTGTTGGTCAGATAGGTCTTCGAACCGGCCGGGCGGCGGACCCCCTGCATTGACGAACAGCCCATTAAGATGACCGTGTTTCTCGCGAACCAGACGCAAGAGACGCTCGATGTCATGATGTACCTTTAGGTCAGCAACCACATACTCAGCGCCTGTTCCGAGCGAGTCAGTTGCTGACTTCAGCGAGGACTCATTTCTGCTGCAGATGGTCACCTTGGCGCCCTCTTCAACAAGAGACTTCGCCACGCTGTAGCCCAGACCACGAGAGGCAGCAGTGACAAGAAACACCTTTTCCTTCAGTAGAAGATCCATTCTCCAAGACCAGAGTGATAGGAGAACAAACCTCTATTTCATTGCGACGGAGCTAGCCAGCCTCTGGATGGACAAGAGGTTCCGTTCTGGCACCCATGGCAACTTCCACCTGTCTGCCCTTGTCCTCTCCATGCGGAGGCATCTCTGGTTGCGTCTTTCCACACATTGTGACTTCAAGGTGGAGGAAAGCTGCACTCAGTCGACGAAAGTCCTCTGCCAACTTGAACTCACCAAGCCCGAGTGAGTTAAGTGCCTTCTCTACCTTGCTTGCTGTCAACGTACTGCTGCTTCCAGATGCGAACGAGATTAGAATGCGTTGTTCGTCAACATCGGGCATCTTGTAGACTGTGTGACAGGCTATGCCCATCTCCCTTAGACCATGTTTAATCCTAGTTTCAATTGGATTCATTCTAGCTGTCCACCAATAACTGGTACGTGTCAGAGTACTAAAACACCTGTAATGGCGGGGTATTACCAGTCACGGATGACCCGGACAGGTGTATGCCTGTAGACAGGGGCAGTATGAGGAGAAGAGGCTTAGCCAACGGTACAACGGCAGGACCCGGCGGCCGATGTTGTAACTCTCGCGGAACAGGATGACATCGAGAACAGACCAACGAAGAAGCAGAAGCAATGAAGTGGTCGGGACGGGGGGAGTCTCCGTTAATGCGAGATACGCACACTTTTGAGCCCCCAACAGGCGGATTGCGGCTGCGCTAGCATCTACAGTCCGCTGCTCTGCCAGGTTTCACAGAGCTCGGAAGTCGAGGCTCTATTGAGCTACGTCCCGACACGGACTACTCCATACAGAGCGGTTAAAAGCGTTACTCCGTGCCTTGTCGGAGCTTGAGAGAGAGGGGCTCAAGCACATGTGTCTGTTGTGGTGCTGTTGGACGATAAGCAGCCGGTCCACACAGACTTGCAGAGCCGGGATTCATTTTCTGAGCGGGAGTATTAGGTGAGCAGTTCTCACGCTCTGGAAACTAGTCGAGGCGTTGAGTCGACCTCAGGCTTTCTGTGTTCACAGATTGGTGCACAAGCACCGCGTAATGCATGTCGAAGGCCGTCCAACTTCCGGGCAGATGCTGCAGACCAAGACGCCACTAGGCGCACATTCGAGGCAGTGACTCATTGTGACCGGGGAAACACAGCGCAATAGTGAACTCGCTAGATTGATAGGGCTGGAAGCTGTAGAACGACCACTCATGGGAGGGCTTCAACTGCCAAAGCGTGCCATTGAACATACGTTTCCCACGATTGAACTCAGCAGGATAGCGGAGCGCGAATCGACGGGATTCGGTCGTCGCCACTATAGACCCGTGTACCTAATGCATAAGTGGTGGGCAAGGAGGCTCGGTTCGGTCTTCAGAGCGCTTGTCCTGTATTCTCTGCTGGAACCCACAGAAGACGACTGCAGCGCCGATTCGTTGTGGAAGTTGTACTCCAGGGATATTGACCTCTCAGACAAGATTGTGTTTGACCCCATGATGGGGGGCGGAACCACGGTGGTTGAGGCCCTTCGCTTCGACTGTAGAGTGATTGGAGGCGACATCAACCCGGTGGCATGGTTTGTGGTAAAGAAGCAGATTGAAGACATTGAACCGAACCTCCTCAAGACGGCACTCAGTAGGCTCGAAGCAGAACTGGGCAAGGAACTCCGCATGTACTATCATACATCATGCCCGGAGTGCGGAGAGGATGCAGAGGGCATCTACTACTTCCACTGCATGGAAGCGCAGTGTCCGGACTGTGGAAGTATAGTCGCTCTAATGCGGGACCACGTCCTGGCCAAGTCTATCACAGGACGCGGAAGCACTGTGGTATGTCCGCAGTGCTGGGAAGTGTTCGATGCGCCCACGGTGCGAGAGCTCGTGGTGTGTCCGAACTGCGCAAAGGCATTCGTGCCAAAGACCACCTCGTCAGTCAAGGGTGGTGTCTTCAAGTGCTCTCGGTGTTCAGGCGAGCACAGACTGTCTGGTTTCTATCAGCACCGGGCCCACGGGAGCAGGATGTATGCGGTTGAGTTCTACTGCAAGGTATGCCATGACAGAGGCAATCCAAGACTGAAGAACGGCAGAGGGTACAAGAAACCAGATGATAGAGACCTTGCACTTCTCAGTCTCGCGGAGGAGGAGTATCGGAGAGTCGAAGCCGAGCTGCCATTGCCTGAAACAATGATACCTGTAGGTATTGAAACAAGAAGGGCCCTCAACTATGGATACCAGAGATTCAGGGACATGTTCAGTCCGCGCCAGCTTCTCAATCTGGGTAAGATAAACAAATGGATCATGAGGTGCGAGGACTGGCATCTCAAGGAGTTCCTTCTCCTTGCGTTCTCCAACTGCCTAAAGTACAACAACCTCTTCTGCAAGTACAACGGCACTAGGGGATTCATCACAGACATATTCAGGACTCACTCGTTCTCTCCTTCGGTGTCGCCGGTGGAGGCGAACTGCTACGACACAGCTAGAGGAAGGGGCGCATTCACCGCCTTTGTCAGGCTTCTGATAGAAGGCAAGGAGTATTGTCGCAGACCATTTGACAGACTACCAAGCGAGAGCGGCCTCAAGCAGGTCTGGTCCCAGCGTCCGATATCTGCAGACATGGTTGACTCATTCATTTCACTCAGTAGAAGGAGAAGGGTAATGCTTCAATGTGCCTCTTCTGAACATGTCAATATACCCGAGTCATCAGTGGATGCAGTGGTGACGGATCCGCCTTATGAGAGCAATGTGATGTATTCAGAGCTCTCCAACTTCTTCTATGTGTGGCTGCGGCTCTCACTTCGAAGCAGGTATCCCTGGTTCGCGGATGATGTCGTCCCATGGGAGAGGGAGGTCATCTCAAACAGGGTTCAGAACAAGGGGCACAGGGAGTATCTGGACGGTCTCACACAGGTGTTTAGAGAATGCCATCGTGTTTTGAAGAGTGAAGGAGTGATGACGTTCACATTCCATCATATGAATCCCAGATCTTGGGGTTCAGTCCTTCGGGCGCTCCTGAACGCGGGCTTTGTCGTTTCGTGTGTCTGGCCCGTGAAGATCGAGATGGATGCTTCCACACACCTTCGTGGACTGAATAGTATGCACTATGACTCAGTTGTTGTATGCAGAAAGCGAACAGAACATGGTACTGAGGCGGACTGGGGTGAGCTGATGGATGAAGTCAGAGAAGTGTCTGAAATGCAGCTGCAAACATTGAAACTGCAGGGACTAAGGTTCAGCGCGTCTGATGCGCTGGTAGTTGTTCTTGGGAACTCATTACGGATCTACTCGTCTCACTATCCTAACGTCGTGAATCAAGGGGTACCAGTTGACACGGAGGAGGCACTCTGCACTGTGGCAAGGTTGGCTCAGACTGAGTGGCGCTCAGGCCTGCTGCTAGAAGGGGAGAAATGAGGGGACCAGTCCGGAGGCGATTAGAAGACAGAGTATGAAGGCAATCAGCACAGATGCCATGACTATCGAGTCAAACCTCCTCCATCTGACAGTCCGTACGTAGGTCCGTGTCTGGGAGTAACCGAATCCCCGACCGACCATCGACTCAGACAAGGTCTCCACTCTTGAGAGAGTAGAAACAAGTAGGGGAAAGAAGGTGTATCGTAGGGTTCGTAGCGTCTTTGAGGGACGTCCAACCTCGATAGATATGCCCCGAGAGCTCTGTGCCATACGAACGGTCTGGGTCTCCTGATCGAATAACGGGAGAAAGCGCAGAGCGATGACAATCAGGAAGCCATATCGGTAGGGTATTCCCAGTCTTGAAAGGGAGTGGGCCAGCAGTGTTGGGTCAGTGACTGAAACGAATAGCATGCTAGAGAGGACTATGACAAGAAAACGCAGCGAGATGGTGACACCGCGTGCAAGACCATAATCAGTGACAGGAATGAAGGGGCCAAATGAACCCAACTTGGGTACCAAGAAGAGCACTATGGTACCGTTTGAGGTTACCAATAGCTGCACAGCGAGAATCATCGTGGAGAAGAGGACAATTAACCGCAGACGTCTTGCGACAGTTCCGAGAGACAGTCTGGCAAGCCGCATGCACATGAGGACTACTAACAACACAGAGAGTGCCAACAACCACTCGTCGTACACTAGGACTCCGGTCGTACATAGAATCAGAGATATCAGCTTCAATAAGGGGTGAAGACGATGCAGTGTGGTGTCCTGTGCAGTGAAACCAAGACGCAACGCCATCTCACAGTCTCCGGTGGTTCGTAACAGCTGCTCTGAAGCAAAAGGGACTCTCGTGTGTTAGTCCGCAATTGCTGCTCGGATCTTCAATGCACTTGAGTGTGTCGTGTCGTACGGAGCTCAAACGCGGAATGTGCACACACTGAGACTGTGGTCGGTTCAACAACGCTCAACGGACTTCAACAGGTGTCAAAGTTGGTCCATAGGAGTGGCAACACGCCCATGACAGACTCTGTTCAATCGACAGTAAGCGGCGAATATGCCTCATGACCGGACTGTCTGAGTCGTTCAACCACAGCATGGGGCGCACCATCCATTAGAATCTCTCCTCGACGGAGAAAGACGATTCTGTTGCACAAACGAAGTGCAAAGCTCACATCGTGCGTGACTACGACTACCGCACCCCCTTTCCGTGCAGTGCCTGAGATCACTTCCTCCATGTGGGCACGACCGAACCTGTCTTGTCCAATGAAGGGCTCATCTAGGAGGAGCAGTCGTGGATTGTGACAGGTCACAGAAGACACATTCAGACGGCGCTTCTGTCCGTGACTAAGCGCAAATGGGTTTCGATCCATGTAGTCAATCAGTCCTGCAGACTCCAAGGAACGGCGGCACGCAGCAGCGCTCTCCGCATCCAGACGGTTCAAGACCTCTAGGGATAGAGTCTGCTCTCTCCAGACAGTTCTCTCGAAGATCTGGTGATTAGGGTTCTGGAACACAACTGCAATTCTCTCTGCAACCTCTGCCCGTGACATCTTTCGAATCTCTTTGGACATCAGAAGAACACTGCCCTCTTGTGGTTGCAGAAGCCCGGCAAGTACCAAAAGAAGCGTGGTCTTCCCCGAACCGTTGTCGCCCATGAGAGCGACAATCTCGCCGGAGCCTATGTCGAGAGATACTTCTCGCAGAACCATTTCCAGTCCATAGGAGAAGCTTACTCCTCTCAGGGACGCAATCACTGGTCCCGATGTGACGCTATGGGAAGAGGCGGCAGGTAGCACAGCATCCGAGTCCGCGGGTGTCCAAGCTCGGGCCACACCCTTCTCAACTCTGACCACGCGGTCAGCAATGGGCAGCAGCGGCGCCAGCTGGTGTTCGATACAGACAACGCCTGTACTCTGTTTGACTCGGAGCAAGACCTGTCGGAGACTCTGAATGCCGTTGGGGTCGAGACTTGAGGTGGGTTCGTCGAGAATGAGGTATTCCGGAGAACAGGCAAGCACTGCCGCAATAGTGATGCGCTGTTTTTCGCCGCCCGATAGAGCATAAGTGGGCCGATGCAGCAGATGAGATGCGCCAACATCCTTCAACGAGTCAAAAACAATGGTACGGATTCGTTCGGGTGCCATCAGGTAGTTTTCCGGCCCAAAGGCAACCTCGTCGAATACACCGAGTGTACAGATTTGACTCTCAGAATCCTGATGTACAAGCGCTACCCTCTTGGCAACCTCGGCCATTGACCATTGAGAGGTGTCCTGTCCATCAATCGTCAGAACACCACTGCAGAAGCCTCTTGTCTGTCGCGGGATGAAACCAGAAAGGAATCTCGCAAGGGTGGACTTGCCGGATCCAGTTGGTCCTGTGACTAGGACCAGTTCTCCAGGTTGCACATGAAAGGACAGCGAGTTCAGCACCATTGTTTCGCCGTCGTAAGAGAACACGACATCGTGGGCTTCCAGCATAGGTTTTCGCCTAACAGACCTCGATTAATACAACCTGGCGAACCCAGTATTGACCCTCATAGTCTCCCGCAATCAGCCACAGGCCATCTCCGGCTGAGGAGAGTATGAGCCTATTATCAATCATCACCGAACTGAGAGCAAAGAGCGCGCTGTACCCGTCCCGCGCTTGCACCCTGAGACAAGTCGCGTCCCGTTGAGGACCAGCTCTAGACAGTATCACATGGACAGGTACGCCAGTGTAGTTGGCTGTGGGGAGGTGTGTGTAGGACCCGATGAGTGTGGCCTCAATGGTAGTCTCTTCGCCAATGAAGTCAGATGGTCTATAGATGAATGGATTGTCCACAAGGCCAACCACGTCACAAGAGAACGGATCCGTGAACGTCCTTGCCACTGCAACAGAATAGTACAGCGAACCTGAAATCAGGAAAATGACGAACGCTAATGCTGGCAGACTCTTCTTTGAGATGAAATGGTCAGTCGTGCTCTGAAGCGCACTACTAGTCGTGGCATGCCGCAGGGGAAGATGTAGTTCTGTGAGAAAGTCCAAGGTTTCCCAGGCAAAGTAGCCTCCGAATATGACCCCTGAACAAAAGGCCAATACTGAGATGACCACAATGTACATGAGCGGCACATTGGAGAAGTATAGGGCTTGGAAGATTACTACATTGGACGCGGCTGAAAACCCTGCCACCAGCCACGACTTGACTCTTGTTGAGACCGACCAGAGGGTATTCAGACTGGTGCCGATTACACCGATGTCAACCACGATTCCCTGTACGAATGAGATCAGCACTATCACAACGCCGTGAGTACTGCCTGCGAAGAGCTCAACAACACCCTTTACAAGGCCGCCTAGTGAAGCTGCACCACTGCGTGGTATTAACAGGCGAATCAGTACAATCCAGAACACATGGAGTCCGGCCACAAACTGACCAGCTCCAAATGGAACACCGAGGGCCAAGTTCACAAGATTGCCGAGATAACCAACGAAGGCACTGAGAGCTCCACCAAGCGAACTCAGAAGCGCAAGTGTGACCAACTCGCTTGTAGTAAGGGGCGCAGAGGCGGAAGCGTTCAATCTGAAAGCACCTCGATAGCATTCACATACCGGACCCATCTAGAGCCAGCGGACGGATACTCGAACCAGCCGGTCCCCGGAGCAGATGTCAACATACAATCGTCGTTACTGTACTCTCCGTCGGGGGGAATCATCACCACTCTTGGTCCTTCACTCCACAATGGCACTGCGGTGTGATTGTAGGCGTAGGCCAGAATCATTTCGCCCTGAATAAGGAGCCAGCTGGAGTCTGGATAGACGTTACTATAACAGTAGGCCTGAGCGAAGCCATCATGGGCGATAATCATCAGATGCCCGTTCAATGCCATTCCGCCAACCAATGCAACGAGGTCTGAAACTCGCACGCCTCTGTAGACACCTGCGCCGCCCCATACTCCGTACTGGTTCTGAAATGCTGATTGTCCCTCCACTGATTGCATTGACGACAGGTCAGCGACTGTGAGCACAACGCAATCATCACTGCTTCTAATCACGAGGGTCTCGCGATCCATTGCGGGTTCATCTAGCAGAATAGGTTCGACAGTCATTCCCGACGGGGCAATGGTGACGTTCACATAGTGGTAGAAGCCACCTTCCTGTTCTGAGGCATACAATCCGGCCCCTGCGCCTCCCGTCACGACATACAGGACACCGTTCACGGCGACTGAGCTAAAGAGATGGATATGTCCTGAGAAGACAGCGTCGACTCCGTGTGATTCGAAGAGCCGCATCAGACGACGTGCGGTCTCCTCTGGAAGCGCATGTTCCCCATTCGTCCGAGGGTCGAAAACGGGAGTGTGAGTGAACACAATCCTCCAAGTCGCATCTGAAGCGTTCTCTAGGTCCGCCTCCAGCCACTCAATCTCGCTCTCCTCCACATCCGGGCCAGATGAGTTGAAGACAGAGAAGTGGACATGTCCAAAGTCGAACGAATAGGTCGCTGGTCCCAGTACATGTCTATATGTGAGACCTCCACCAAGTCGGACATCGTGGTTGCCTATCGTGCTGAAAAACGGGACCCTAGATTGGTTGAGAACTGACAGAGCCGCTTCGTATTGATTCGGCTGGCCGAAGGGTGTAAGGTCTCCGCAATGAAAGATGAAGTCAGGACTGTAGATGTTCGCTGAACGGACTATCTCCTCCAACCCACCTTGATATCCTTGGGAGTCTCCGAACACGAACATGTTAAGCGTTTCCTTCGAAGAGGATGACATCAGTATGGAAACGCTCGCCTTACTTAGAGGAGTGCTTATGCGAATGGTTTCGGAGTTTGCCTCGGTGCGGAGAACAGTAAGTTGCGCCAGCGATTCGTACTGCACCCTACGAGTATCCACATTGGTGATTCTGAGGTCGAATACTCCCAGGCCGTTGGTGTCAGCCCACTCAAGTGTGACAGACACATGTGCGCCCAGTGCCCTGATGGTGGCAGAACATGGGTAGATGGCCAAGAGATGGCCGCCAGTCACGGACACTTCGGGATGGCTCAGTCTGATTCGTGGAACCGCCACCATGATTCCAACTGTGGTTGTGAGAACAATGACGACTAGGGCCAAGGTCACATCTCTGCGATTCAAGTCCGACACCATGGGTGTGCTGCATCACTGATATGTTTGATTGTGCATTTCGGACGTTTCGGTTAAGAATGTTGGGAATCTGTACTCCGAACTAGACGGGGAGTCCGTTTTGGCGTACTTCTTCGGATAAGTTCAGAATTCGTGTGTCACCTCGCCATCTATAGGTCTCGACCAACCAGTCTGCGATGCAGTCTATGTATAGCCTCTCAATCTCTGGCGTCCGGGTCTGACCTATCGCCTTGAGGTAACGGTCAAGAAGCCGCCAAGACAGGGATCTCTTTCTGTGGTCAAAGATGGGGTCGGTGTCAAGGAGGCTTGCTCCAATGCCACTTATGTCGGCCAGCCAGTTTCCGGGACGAGCCTCTTCAAAGTCAAGACCGATGACTACTCCATCGCTGACCACGAAGTTGCGAAGCTGAGGGTCGCCTTTCAACAGTCCTGTAACGCGGTGAAAGCGCACATACCAGTCCGCCAACTGGTCAATCAGATGGGGGTCGAACGTGGAGTTGACTACATCCACAAGAACATCGCCGGGTACGTATTCCATCAGGATGACATTGTCCTTGGACTCTATCACATGCGGCACCTCTATCCCGGAAGAACTACAGACGGCGAGGGCCCATTCTTCCACGGTGAACCGTTCATCTCCGGGTGGACGGAGTCGGACACACGAGTCGTGTCGCTCCCAGAAGACGGCACTGGGGTCACTCCTTGAGGTCTCAAGAAGTGCCGAGCCGACCTCGGGCGTTCTGTGATCACACAGAAGCATATGGACACCACCCTGCGTATGTTCAAGACTGTCCAACTTCGCGGCAGCTGCAGCCAACCCCGGTTCCACGAACAGCTTGGCAACAAAGAACCTCGTCGCGGAGTCCACGCCGGACTCGGAAACATCAAGTCTAAGGACAACGTTCTTCTTGCTCTTCAGTCTCTGGCTCCGCACCAGTCTGGCGTGTGGACCAACTTCCGTTCTCAACATGTCCCAGAGCGTGACCAGTCGCATCGGGTCAAGTCGTTTGCCGTCTAGTCCTGTGAACACCATGCGGAGACCGGCTGGGAGGCTCATTTTCATCAACTCGACGAGACTGCACATCTAGGTTACCAATCAGGCTTTAAGAAATTACATCGTTACACCAACGGAGAACCATGTCTGTCAGAGTTTGTAACCTCGAACGCAATAAGAGCCGCTGTAGATGCACGTATCCAGAGTGCTCACGTCAGGGGATCTGCTGTGAATGCCTTCACTATCACTGGCAATACCGAGAACTCCCCGGTTGCCTCTTTCCCCCGGATGTAGAGAAGGCATACGACAGGTCTCTTGAGAACTTCATTAGAGTCTGGAGCAAGGAACTCAAGAGGAGTTAGGATTTGGCATCTACTGCTTCAGGAAGAGTCGCTCATTTCGGAGTGTATTCGACAGAAAGGACTTAAAGGTCAACCAGTGTCAAGGATGATGTGGGCGCGTAGTCTAGTCAGGGTTCAGAGCAGTTTGCTGCTCTGAAGTACAGATAGGGCGCCAGCCTTCGGAGTTGGATGTCCCAGGTTCAAATCCTGGCGCGCCCGCCACTTCCTTCTGGCACGCCCTCGGCACATGGTGTCGTCCAGCAACCAGCATACTAGAACACATGTTCTGTGGCCGGTTGCTTACCGAAGAGCTTGGCCATGCGGTGCCTGTTGGGTTTTCGAATCACACCACGGTCAGTGATGATAGCGGTAATCAGCTCAGGAGGAGTGATGTCGAACGCAGGATTGTACACCTTTGCAGTAGGGACTGTGATGTATTGACCGTTGATGATTCGGACCTCATCTGGGGAACGTTCTTCAATCTGGACATCCCTAGAATCGGTCACCATGTCAACTGTGGACGTGGGAGCAGCGACGTAGAATGGTATCTGATGGTACTTCGCACATATGGCCATCGTATAGGTACCAATCTTGTTAGTGACATGTCCGGTCTTGAGTATCCGGTCGGCGCCGACAACACAACAGCTCACTTGTCCCTCTCTGAAGACAGTACCAATCATACCATCGGTAATGAGTGTAACATCGATTCCATCCTCCATCAGCTCAAACACTGTGAGACGGGCACCCTGTTGCCTCGGGCGAGTTTCGGCAGCAAAAACATGTATGTCACCATTGTACCGCTCGTGTGCCACTCGAATTACAGCACCAACAGTACCAATGTTCACAGTGGCCAGAGAGCCGGCGTTGCAAATGGTCTGTATTGTGGAACCCGGACCTATGAGGGGAAGCGCATACTCACCTATGGAACGACACATCCGGACATCTTCTTCAGCAATCTCCTTTGCCTCTTCGACAAGACGCCGGACTATCGCAGATACTGTTCCTTCAGACTTCATCGCGACGGAGAGCATACGAGATGTGGCCCATGTGAGATTCACAGCAGTAGGTCGCACATTTATGGTCTTGGCGGCCTGCTCCAGAAAGCCTATGAGTTCGTCCTTGGTCTTGGCGCGACTCTCGATTGCAGCGAGTGCCATAGCCATGCCTGCAGCGGCACCAATGGCTGGAGCCCCTCTGATCTCCATCGTACTAATCGCCTGTGCAACTCGTGCATGGCTTTGCGTCACGATGTGGTCTGTTTGAAGAGGCAGCTTGGTCTGATCAACAAACCGGACTGCGTCCTTGTCGTCCAACCACTCTATTGTCCTAAACACGTCTTGTCCTCCAGATGATGACTCAGGATGCGTTCTAGAAGCTTAATAAGATTCTCAGCGGCCACTTGTACAGGGGGAGTCAGGCCCTCACCGAACGCAATGCTCTGAGGCTGAATCCCCAGAAGCACGGTCTTGGCGCCCGTTTCCTGCTCAAGGTACATCATCAATAGCGAGAGAGGCATACCATGGGTACTTATCGCCATTCCTCCAATCCGTTCTCGCGTAATCAGCTCTACGTGACCCGGGTGCTTCCTCATATCTGCGGCATCCACCAGAATCACTCGTTCGGCTCCAAAGTCAGTAAGGGAACTGGTGAATGCCTCTGGTACTGACCCGACGTTTTTCACAAGTGCACACGGGTTGTCAATCCCAAGATGTTCAACAATGAACAGTCCAACACCATCATCAGTTCGCAAGTCGTTTCCTATGCCTAGAACCGCAACTCTCGTGGCTTCGTCTAGGAAAGCAGACAATGTGGCTTCTATCGAGTCTGGGCACATATCTCTCGCATCACAGGGATACGTCGAAGGGTTTTTCACAATACCGTTCAGACCGCATTGCGTTGGCGATGAGAGATTGTTTGATGAAGATGGCGAAAGCCCTGAGCAGCCGGACCTAGAAGTACCGGAGGAAGTCGAAGGACAGGAGGAGGAGATAGAGCCTGCTGAAGCAATCTTCGCAGACGGGAAAGGTTACGTTGGAGCTGATGACGCCGACAGGATATCACAGCAGGGGTTCTATGGTACAAGGACTGACGACGGCAGGCTAGAACTCGAGCCTGTTGAGATTCTTCACCTCATCGAGAGGAAACGTTTGATTGTAAGGCTACAGAGTGGTGAGCCTTGTTCTGCAAGCACGATTGTCAGTAAACTGCTCAGGGAACAACCGGACTTGTGGACAAGGTATCTCGTCTTCAGAGACCTGAGAAGCAGAGGATACGCGGTGCGTCAGGGCTTTGGTGGGGGAATTGGGTTCAGAGTCTATGCTAGGGGAGAGAAGCCGGGCTCGGCCTCTGCCAACCAACTTGTCTATGTTCTCAAGGAAGGTGATGTAGTGTCCCTACAGGAGCTTGCTACAATTACAGAAACCGCCTCCGCAGCAAGAAAGAAGCTTGTCTTCGCCCTCGTCGACCAGAACGGTGAAGTCAACTTCTACAGAGTCGCTCAAGTTGTACTCCACAACAGGCAGGGTGATACGGTTTGACACACAGATGGAACAATAGCGATGACATTGAAGCATATGAAGAGATCAGGAGGCTGGAGTCATTCTTTGACCCGCACACTATGAGTGTTCATCTGGTTGAGAACAATCCCCCCAGGGCAAAGAGGGGTGCTCCCGGCGACTGGTCACTTGTAGAACTCTCCAGTCAGCCGCTAAACCGCGAGGAACTGGAGGAAATGGCGGAAGCAATCGTTGTCGCAGCCCGCAATGACCGAGGCTCGTTTGTGGAGATTGAGGAGGTGGGTGCATTGGTGGTTCAGTTGAGGAACTACAGGATAGCAATCGCGCAACCCCCGTTTGCGGACAAGTTTGAGATTTCTGCAATTCGTCCGATTACCAAGCTCTCCATAGCCGATTATGCCCTGAGTCCGAAGTTGATGAAACGCCTTGAGAGCAGAGCAGAAGGAATACTAGTATCAGGTTCACCGGGCTCAGGCAAGAGCACTTTTGCGGCCGCTCTTGCAGAGTTCTATAGTGGACGCGGTAATATTGTAAAGACACTGGAACAACCTCGGGACCTTCAGGTGACAGAGGACATTGTCCAGTACGCACCCATTGATGGCAGCATGGAGAAGGCGGCAGACATACTTCTGCTTGTGCGTCCGGATTATGTGGTCTATGATGAGCTCAGGAAGGACTCGGACTTTCAAGCATATGCAGACCTGCGTTCTGCAGGAGTGGGTATGGTGGGCGTTGTTCATGCGGGGTCCTCGATTGATGCGCTCCAAAGGCTCATTCATGGGGGAAGAGTGGAACTGGGTCAGGTGCCTAGCACAGTCGACACGGTGGTTCATATCGAGGCAGGTAGAGTTGCCAAGGTGGTATCATTGTCGCTCAAAGTGAGGCTACCCACTGGGATGAGTAGTTCACAGAGAGACTTGGCCAGACCTGTCATTGAGGTGAGAGACTTCGAGCGCGGATTACTGGAATTTGAGATGTTCACGTTTGGCGGCGAGAAAGTGGTGATGCCTGTACACGGGACCGATGTGACAGCAGCAGGAAGAGGCGGGAGGGACCATGAGGCGGGAGCAGCTGCGGGTGAGAGTGTTCAGGTGTCAGTAAGCTACTCGTCCAAGAGAGTGACACTGTTCGTGGGCAGGAGGTATGCAAGACAACGACTGGATGTCTTCGCAGACGACGTCTATTTGCTTACCACTGTTGTGGGCCGCAATGGGGAGTCCACGATTCGAACAAAGACCCGTCAAGGCAGCGCTCTGGTTGATGCAATGGAAGAAGGTGCAAAGATTACCGCTCGTGTGGCGGACTGAATCGGCGAATATCAGTTGCAGGTTGTGAGTCGTCGGTCCAAACGAGTGTGGCGGGCCCGACCAGAGACTCACCCGACGTGGATCTCACGTGATACGGGGTTTGAACTGGTGGCAACCAACTGACTCCATTGCACTTGGCATTAGGAGGCTGGTGCCCTATGAACACCCTGCAGAGCAAGTCTGATTGACCATGCTAGGCGACGGGCCCTTATGCTGAATGGGGGGAGGTGTGTTGTTAAAGATTACGCATTTGAGTGTCAGTCTGCCAACGAGGCAAGACAGTAAGTGTACTTTCGAGTGATGTGGGCATATCCGATGACAGACATGTGTTCATCAAGTGTCCTCATGTTGACATCAACGGATACGGAACAACTATCAGGAAAGTGGACTGCCTTGGACATGATTGCGTGTTGTTGTGCACAACGAGCGATCACAGAGATAGAGGTCGACTCTATACTTCAACTGACCTTAAGGTGGGGAATGACCTCAGTGCCATCTGTTGGGAGTTGAGGACTCCGTTGTCCCACTCTGTCCAACTAAGAGTGAATGGTCAGAACGCGACAGCCTTCGCTTGTGCCCACATAGACCCGTTCCGCCATACCAACGAACAGACCCGTTTCAATAACACCGGGAATCATCTTGAGAGCCTCAGCAACTTCAGCGGGATTGTCAATTGGATTGGGAAACTTGAGGTCCAGAAGGAA
The DNA here is from genome assembly GCA_013388835.1 of Candidatus Thorarchaeota archaeon. Taxonomy (NCBI): domain Archaea; kingdom Promethearchaeati; phylum Candidatus Thorarchaeota; species Candidatus Thorarchaeota archaeon. The sequence continues at coordinate 41,597 of JACAEL010000022.1, forward strand.
GTTACCATTATCAGTCACGACGGGACCCAGCTTCCCCTGGGCTTCTCTTAGGATGGGCGTCATGCCCATGGCCTCAACTCTCCGTCGAACGAAGCCGAGAGAGAACGGCAACACTTCGATGGGTATGAGGAACCTACTGCCAAGACGATCTACGAGCTTGCTCTCGTCTGCCACAATCACAAGTCGTCTGGAGGCTGCAGCCACTATCTTCTCGCGTAGCAGCGCACCTCCACCCCCTTTCGTTAGGTTCAGGGCTCTGTCAATCTCATCTGCGCCGTCTACCGTCATGAGTAGCTCCGGGTTTTCATCGAGGTTGGCAAGAGGTATGCGGTGAGCAACAGCAAGCTGATATGCCTGGTAGGAACTCGGGACAACGCTGACTGCCACCTCTCCGGAGGCGACGAGTCGCCCCAGCTCTTTCGCGAAGATTGCCACCGTGGAACCGCTACCCAATCCGATGGGTCCAGACCTAGGCAGCTCCTTGAGGACTCCAAGTGCCGCATTGACTTTGGCTTCTGCCATCTAACATCATCACTTTGTTCGTATGATACTACCAAAAAACCTTCTCCAATCAACGATGTGTGAATCGACAGATTCGCTGCGGCATGAAGGCACGTTCTGCCAGACTACGTAAGGTCTCCAGACAACAGACCAAGCTTACTAGGACCGAGAAACTGGAACTCCGAATTCGAAACGTTTGACATCTGCCCGGGCGGAGCATTACGAAGACTAGCGAAGACCACATCTGGTCTATACGGTTGGCGGAGGTAGTCTAGTCGCCACTCATCAGCGCTTTTAGCCGCTCCATCTCTGCGAGCATCTCACTCTGAAGAGAGCTCTTGGGTGCGCCTGAGGATGCAGGTCCGCCGGGACGACCGCCGGGAATGCCCTCGGTGGAAACCACACCGCTAGGACCACCACTGGGACGACCACCACCGGGAGGACCACCGCCGGGAGAACCGCCGCCGGGAGGACCACCGCCGGGAGGACCACCGCCGGGAGGACCACCGCCGGGAGGACCACCGCCGGGAGGACCACCGCCGGGAGGACCACCGCCGGGAGGACCACCGCCGGGAGGAC
>JACAEL010000023.1 GCA_013388835.1 Candidatus Thorarchaeota archaeon
CACAATCCTCGCTATGTCGTCGCAGAAACAGATCCCATATTGCGGGGATTGAAACCATTCTCTCATTGTGCAGGCGCAGAGAGAGCAAGAATGTCGCAGAAACAGATCCCATATTGCGGGGATTGAAACTGAAGAGGAGGAAGAATAATGCTATTAGGTATATTTGGCGTCGCAGAAACAGATCCCATATTGCGGGGATTGAAACACACTGTCTCTTGTCATCTATCCGCCCCCTATCAACGCGTCGCAGAAACAGATCCCATATTGCGGGGATTAAGTCATGGCTGGACGAGTGGATGTGGTTGGTCCCCTCCCCGTCCACACATTGGGCGCCTCATTACCATATGGATGCTGGGTCAGCTGGTTTGCGGCTTATTAGCTGGTGTCCGTCCTGCGTCGGCCTTACGAGTTCATTGATGGCCTTCTATGCGTGCTTGGCGTCCCATGTGTCCGACTTGGAGTAACGCTCTGAAACTATAACTGCGGACGCGCTCGTTCTCGTTACCGGCTTTGTGATCTGGGGATGGCATGGTTCGATACTGCAGACACGCTGGTTCTTTTGACGAGAGGATTACAAGGGGAGGACGACGTGCCTGGAGTGCAAGTAAGGCGGCTTCCGGTGTCTGTATTAGCGTTAGTCAGACAATGCGTTCGTCGAACCGAAGAGCGATGCCGTCATCAATGTTCGGGGTCATGTCGGGTACGGCCGGCTGATGAGGGATTACGGGTGGGGCCCTCAGGAGTAGAAGATGCGATATCAGTACGGCGCGCGGCTTCTTCAGCAGGGCCCCCGTTCAGTGAGTCTGCCGCACAATTCAGGTCTAGGTCCTGTTCTGTGCAAACCTTAATACTGAAGTGCCTGACAACAAGCCTGGGTTGCGGTACATGGGAACCTACATAGAGGAGATATACACCCCATATGGGCCGGATGAGGTACGGGCACGCCTCAACAGGTGGAAAGACGCTGAAGGCAAGGGATTCAAGCTTGTCCGGTCGGACGCCCGTATGATTGAGATCAAACACAGGACAATCCACTTCATACTCACACTGTTTGATAGCAAGGTCCGTGTGGAGGCTTGGGTAGGGGATCTTACGAAATACTCGATATCACCAAGTGCTCTAGTCGGAGGAATGGCTAGGAGAAGGGGATGGAGATATTATCAGACCCTGAAGTCAGTTCTCTCTGCTGGAGTGGAGCCCGGGTCGCTCATGTGACACACCTGTGTTCTTGGTCCTTCACCACACAGCCGCCCCCGTCGCGCTAGCACTGCAGAGCCAGTTCATAGGCCATCTCCTCAAGACTCTTCATCACACCTGCGTCTACGAGTCCCCTTTCGAGCGGCTTCCTCCCGAGACACTCTCAGTCTTCTTCGGTCGCAGAAGCACATCCCATATTGCGGGGATTGGAACCCAGAGATTCGGGTCGTGGATGGTGGTATCTCATGTGAGTCGCAGAAGCACATCCCATATTGCGGGGATTGAGACATGGCTGAACCGTGGGTGTTGTTGGTCCCCTCCCCGTCCACACGTTGGGCGCCTCATTGCCATGTAGGTGCTGGGTCAGCTGGTCTGTGGCTTATCAGCTGGCGTCCGTTCTGCACTGGCCTCACGATTTCATTGATGGCCTTCTATGTGTGTCTGGCGTTTCATGTGTCCGACTTGGAGTAGCGCTCCTAAGCTGGAACTGCGGGCGCGCTTGTTCTCGTCACCGGCCTTGTGACTTGGGGATGGCATGGTCCGATACTGAAGACAGGTTTCGGGCGGCCGCCAGCCTGCCTTGCCTTGTCACGCAGAGATAGGATGGTCCGATGCTGCGGACAGATTGGTTCTTTAGGCGAGAGGATTACCAGCGGGTGAGGACGACGTGCTTGCAGAGTGACAGGTGGATTGTCAGGTCGCTCAAGTTTCGAGAATTGGCGCGGAGGTCATACGAAGAAGGCAGTCATGATTTTGCAAGCTTCTTCGCTCAGCAGGCTGTCGAGTTCTATGTGAAAGGTCTTCTGATTCGACGGATTGGGGCGAAGGTGTATTCCCACTCGCTTGTGGTGCTGATTGACACTCTTGCGGAGTCGGGTGTTTCTGTGCCGTCGTCGGTGAGGGACTGCATTGAGAGGCTTGGGGAGCACTACATACAGGCTCGCTATCCGGATGCACGGATGACGGACTATAGTCAGTCGGAAGCCAGAGAAGCTCTTCGATGCATGGAGGTGACATTGGATTTCCTTGCCACGGTTGGTTAGGTCGCTCGTCGAGAGGGAAGGGCGGCTCACCGAAGGTTTCGAGGACTTTGTGTGCAGTCTTGGTAAGACGCCGGGGATAAGGTCAGCGGCGGTGCTCTATGGCTCTCGGGCTGATGGTACCGCTAGTCTGCTGAGTGACTTTGACTTGTTGTGGATAGTTGAAGGTGAACCCGACCGTGACGCTATCCGGAGAGAGGCAGTTCGGCGCGGTGTTGACCTCTTCTTGGTCACCGTCAGCGAGCTGAATAACGCACTTGAGAATCACAACAGCATAGTCTTGGATGCGCTGACTCGCGGCCGGGTCCTGTTTGACACATTGGACATGATACCATCTCTCAAGGAGCAGGTCCGACGACTGATTGAGGCGCATGGACTTGTAAGGACCGAGGTTGGATGGACCAGCGTTATTCGCCAGTGATGCTGTCTGAATGCCTACTGCGTGTTGATCACCCCAATGGTGCCACAGGCGATGATGGTGAACCGCACTTGAGGCTGCAATGTCCGCTCACCATGACACTCTTTGTCCTTGGGTCATGCATCTCGTGCTCGAATCTGCTGAGCACATCAGCCAGTCACGCGGTCTTTGGAGTCGTGTCTGTCTCCAGCCTCACTTGCGAGTCTTCCTGAAATTGTGTGTGAGTGCCATCTTCTCAAGAAGAAACGGATGAGTGTCGCTTATAGCCTCTTGCAGCAGAGAGAGGAATGCAATGTGGCGCATTCTTCGACCTGACTCATCGAGGGTCTGGAAAAACCCCGAGGTGACTAGGCGTCTCTCTCGCTACAGCGGAATCATAAACGGTCGGTATTATGCCAAGTATCTCTTGACACGGGGCGTTCCTGTTTCAATCGATCTGGACACGTCGGAAGGGGAGCTCTGGGTGGAACACGACAGGCTTTCGCGGGACTTCAGAAGCGTTCTGTCCGCGGCCGACAGTGCAGGCTCGAACACATCCCCGCTCGAGACCGAAGAGCCGAGCTTTCTGTCGCTCAAATCCGAGCTTGCCCGGAGAATCCTGAGTTCCTGTCACTTCTGCGAGCGCAAGTGTGGAACAGACCGGACGCGCGACGAGAGGGGTTGGTGCAAGCTGGGCGAGGATTCCCGCGTGTCTTCCGCTTTCCTCCACACAGGCGAGGAGGCCCCCCTCATACCCAGCGGTACCATCTTCTTCGCCTCATGTTGCTTCGGCTGCGTCTTCTGCCAAAACGCGGACATCTCTACCAACCCGCGGTCGGGGCGCCTCGTCACCCCCGCCCAGCTGGCCGAAGTTGCCGAGTCGTTGCACGCCGAGGGCGCCATCAACATCAACTATGTTGGCGGCGACCCAATACCCAACACCCATACGATTCTGGCCTCCATGCTCCATCAGCGCGCGAACGTCACGCAGCTATGGAATTCCAACCTCTACTGCTCGGAGGACACCATGCGCATGTTAGGGGAGGTGATTGACGTGTGGCTTCCGGACTTCAAGTACGGGAACGATGAGTGTGCCGAGCGTCTTTCGGGTGTGAAGAGATACTTCGAGGTCGTCTCAAGGAACCACCTGTTGGCATATCAGTCAGGCGAGGTCATCATCCGACACCTAGTCATGCCTAACCACATCGAGTGCTGCACGTTCCCCATACTAGAGTGGGTGGCGAAGAACATGCCTGAGTGCATGGTGAACATCATGGGCCAGTACCGACCTGAACACAGAGTCCTGTCCCGCTCAAGGGACTACCCTGACATTGCGCGGCGCGTCAGCAGCGAGGAGATGAGAATGGCCTACGAGCGTGCTACCGAGTTGGGTGTCTGCTGGGAACCGGTCAGTTAAAACACAAGCTGTTCGCGTCCGGGTACATCTCTGGTCCCCGTAAGTGAGGACTGACTCACCATCACCGCACGGCGATGTGAGACCTGCAGTCTCTCTTCAATCAGTCTCAGTCCCATCACATGAGGTCTCCTTCTGCGGTCTGTTCTTATACTTGAGAGAGGGCCATCTTGCTAGTATGTTTCAATTCTCGCAATACTCGTGATCCTGCCAGAGGCCGGTCACGGTACAGGCCAAATGGCCGCGGCTGGTGGCTAGTCCAGAAGCGCCAACCAATCTACCTGATCTCCCAGTATGAACAGGTGCCGTTACGCATCTTCGTGTCCCGGTGGTAGTCACACCAGACATAGCTGGACGAGACCATGGTGCCATCGGGTTTCCTTGACCTTGCATGAGCACATTCACCACATACTTTCGCCATGTCTATCCCACGTATGCAGTTTTCCTGGTGTCATATGAATCTTCCATGTTTCATTATCACGAGTCCCAGCCTAGTGGAGCACAATTCGCAATGTTCTAATGCACAGGTCTGCTCTCCTCATCTGACCAATCATGTGCCTAGCAGTGCCCGGACTCGTGGCATCACTTGACGGAGACTTCGCAGAGGTGGACTTTGGGGGAGTCAAGAAGCGGGTCTGTGTTGCGCTTCTTCCGGATGTCAGGGAGGGCGAGTACGTCATAGTCCACACGGGATATGCGATTGAGAAGCTTCGGCGCGACGAGGCGGAGAAGACACTGGAGCTGTTCAGACAGATGGCCGAGATGACAGACGAACCTCCGTCTGACAATCAAGACTGACCGTGGTCATGGGACTTCGAATGAGCCATCTGGTCGCAGAAACATCCCATATTGCGAAAACTGAAACGGTGGCAGGCGTACTACCGAGCTCCCGTGTGTATCGACCAACCAATCTCTAGGAATGCCTGGATTGGTCAGCCTTTTTACCACCGAAGGTAACGTATTGCTGCCAGAGAATGTGATCCACGATGCTTCAGGATATTGAGGCAGCCCGAAGGAGAAATGAGAAGAGCCTTCGCGCAGCACTTGAGCGTCTGTTAGCTTACTTCAGACAGTTAGGAGCAGAGCGTGTGGTCCTCTTTGGCTCTCTGGCAAGTGGGAAGGTGAATGAGTGGAGCGATATCGACCTGCTGGTGGTGATGCCTTCGGACAGACCGGGGAAGGAATGGCGCAGGACCATCAGTGGAGAGGTGGAGCGACCGGTAGCTCTCGACCTGCTCGTATTCACCAGTTCAGAGTTGGACGAGAATCTCCCTGCGAGTTCCTTGCTCAGAGAAATCATGGCAAATGGAGTTGTGCTCTATGAGAAATGACATCAGCGAGGCTGCCAGATGGCTGGCACAGGCTGAGGACGAACTCCGCGACGCTCGTCTTCTTGCGGATCAGTGTCGGTTCTATCTGGCTCTGTATCTGTCCCAACAGAGCGCTGAGAGGGCATTGAAGGCGTTTCTTTACAGCAGGGGTATTGGACCTCTCCTGACGCATTCTGTCGCACTGCTCATCGAAACCGCAGCGCAACTCGATAGTGCATTCAGCAGAGTTGCGAGGGCGAAGCGTCTCGACGACTACTACATCCCAACACGCTATCCAAACGGACTGCCCGGAGGCATCCCCTCCCGCTACTTCGATGATGCCGAGGAGGTAGAGGAGGCAATTGGAATGAGCGAGAGCATTATGGCACTGGTCAAGGAGCGGACCGAAGAGTCCAGCCATTAACTCTGGTAAAATGAAGTGTCCCATTGTCATATGCGCGAGTACGCGGTACTCTCCAGTGGTGCACTTGATTGAGCAACGTTTTTGAGGACTCGTCCTGACGACCATGTCCACCGAGATGGTCGAGACACTGGAGTCCGTGATGAGAGAGATACGGTCTCGCATCAATGTGGAGGACGATGCCGTAGCAGTCCCTACGGCCGAGATTGAGGCTCTGAAACGGCACACAGTAGTAGTCATGCCTGCCGGTGGCAAGGGAGATCGGATTCGCTCCGAGACTCAGAATGAGGGCATCAACAAGGTCATGATCTGCGTCGGGGGTGGTCAGAGCATGATTGAGCGGACTGTGTGCGAGTACTCTGCCGCTGGTGTCCGACACTTCGTGGTCCTCACAGGATTCTTGGCAGACAAGGTCGAAGCACATCTTGGAGATGGTTCACGGTTTGGTGTGGAGATCAAGTACTCATCAGACCCTGACGGACGCAAGGTAGGAAATGCAGGAGCGATACTCAATGCGCTCAACAACGGGACAATTGACAGCAGGATGACAGCAATAGTCCACAATCCTGACGACATGATTGTGGGACTGAAGCGACCATGTGCCGATGTCTTTCTTGAGGGACATCTCAGGGCTAGGAAAAGGGGATGCATAGCCACCTTTATTGTCGTACCAGCGACTCCCTACTCATACTCGGGCATGATAATCCAAAAGGGACGCATAACAGACATCGTCAAGTACCCGATGATTGCAGTCCCGGCTCACACTGGTATCACGGTGTTCGACCCTCCGGTCTACGACTACTTCCGTCGGCTCGTGTCGCTCGAGGTGGAGTCGTCATTTGAGAACGTGGTCGCGCCAGCGATTGCCAGAGATGGACTGCTCTATGCTCTTAACATCCCACCAGAGAGCTGGATTCCAGTCAACGACCGGAAGGGAATCGAGGCGGCCAGAAGAGCCCTTGGATGCGCGTAAGTGTCTGCCTGTCGTCGCTAGCAAGATGTAGCTCTCCGATACTCTTAACTCTCCCTGTGCCGGCGGGTGAGAAAGTCGCCCATGCGGGGTCAACCAAAGATGCGGACCGTAATCATCCCCACCATCAATGAAGAAGAGAACATTGGTCGGATTATTGAGGCGGTCTATCGGTACATGGGTGATGAAGTGGCGGTACTGGTCATTGACGACAATAGCAGCGACGGCACACATGCTTTAGTTCAGTCCGCAGCAGTCCGGCATCCTCTGGTGCGTCTGGTTGTGCGAAGGAATGAGAGAGGTCTCGGGACGGCGATAAGAAGAGGAGCTCAGGAGGCGGCCGAAGGGCCAGTCGTGGTAATGGATGCAGACTTCTCCCACGATGTGACGAAGCTCCCGATGCTCTTTGCCGGAATTGAAGAGGGCTACGACGTCGTGGTTGGGTCGAGGTATATGCCGGGTGGCAAGACCGTGGGATGGCCTGCTCACAGGATTCTTGTCAGCCGGGGTGCGATGCTCATTGCGAAACTACTTCTCGGTGCGCCACTGAAGGACTCTATGAGCAACTATGCTGCATTCAGGTCCGGCAAGATTCTTGTCCGTGGGGTCCATCACTCTGGTTACAAGTACCTGCTTGAGGTGCTCGCAACCGTGCCCGGTCTGCGCGTAAAGGAAGTGCCCATAGTCTTTAGAGACCGTACACGCGGAAGTAGCAAACTCGGAGGCAAGACGATTCTGCTGTATCTGTCACTGGTGTTAAAGCTGTTCGCACGCAAACAGAGAGTGCATGTCCGGTTGTCCTGAAATGAGATGGTCACCAATGAGTGTGAAGTTGAACAGACATGTCCTTGTGGCAGACTGCCTGATTGTCCTGTCGCTGACTATGAATATCGCTCTGATTCTACTCATGCGCTTCTTTGGCTCTCTCATGTACCAGTTCTTTCTGGTATTCTATGCATGGGCCGCAGTCTACATCCTCTTCATTGCAGCCCTCATCAACAGGCAACGCTTTCCTGCCAATACTGCCACCTGGCCACGGTTCATAGTGTGTGTCGCTATAGTGTCGGTCGTCGCGACTAGACTGGTGTTCATAGGGATGGAGCACCAGATCTCTCTGGATGCGAGGTGGTACATGGACTTCGGTATGTTCATGAGGACAGGCAATGTGCCTTACTTCGACTTCTACTTTCCATACCCTCCTGTCTTCGCCTACGTGATACTTGTCACCACAACCCTATGGAACAGTGTGATGGCTTTTCGACTCCTTGCAACTGGTATGGATGTCATTGTTGCACTCCTACTGACTCGTATTGCTCGTCACCATGTGGGGCCTTCTTGGTCTCTCGTCGTAGCGCTCGCATACGCGTTCCTTCCAATGTCAATCATCGAGTCTGGATGGAACGGTCACTTCGAACCGCTGGTGAATGTATTCGTCCTCTCTTCGGTCTGGTTCATCATGAACGGACGCTATCGTTGGGCAGGTGTGTCGATTGGGGTTGCGGTCGCGACGAAGTTCTACCCTGCCTTTCTGTATCCGATACTCCTCTTTCGAAGTCCCAGCCGGACAGAGAAGATACAATTGACAGTCTGCGCATTGGTATCCGGGTTGCTGTCACTCATACCGGTGCTGGTAGTGCACTTGGTCTGGCCGGGTCCATCGTCGGTGAACGGCTCCTCCAGCACTGGTCAGTTGCCCACCCCCATGATGACCCTTATTAGAACGCTAACAGGGCTCCTGTCTTCCTCTGGGCTAGTCAATGCTCTTGCCATACTCTTGATAGCGGCCATGTCCATCATGATGTTCAGGGAGATGCAGACCGATGACGATGAGGGCAGGAATAGGCGGTTCAACTGGACCGCCCTTGCACTTGGTGCACTCTTGATCATTCTCGGACTGGCCGCGGCCATATACCCGCTCAGCTTGGAGTCTCGCATGGTCTACTGGCGATATCCCGCGGATGTGGGCATCGTACGGGGAATCACAACCGTATCCTTGGGCAGTCTAGTCGCTCATGAGGCCTATCAGAACCTTCGAAATCGGTCTTCTAGACCTGTCTCACGGGAGTCCATGTTCTTCTTGGCGTGTGGTACCATACTACTGCTTGCCTCAATGTTGCGCGATGTCTTCTACGGATGGTATCTGCTGTGGTCACTTCCTCTGTTCCTAGTCCTGAAGAACCGGAAGCTTGGCCTGACCCTTGTCTTGTGTCTGCTCTTGGTCTATCCTTGCTTCACCCATGACAACTTTGCAGGATTGGGTTTCGACGAGCCACGCATCTGGAGCGACGACCCTGTAAGCTCCTATGGATGGACCGGGAACGTGTCAGGCGTTCCATCCCTTAACACCAGCCTAGTGACATATGGTGTGCTCACGACCAACGACACGACTCGCTTCTGGTTCGACACAACTTCCTTGAAGTCCAGTGAAGTGGAGAATCTCTCGATAGAACTCGTCAGGCAGGTCCAGATACCTCTCGATGTCACAACCGAGTTCGTTGCGCTCATAGCAGCAAGCTGGAACCCTACCTTTGGGCCATGCTCGTTTCTGACTCTCAACTACACCGGGACTGATGGCACGGGAAAGGCAGTCAACGGTTCCATAATCTCAACAACGAACATATTTACAAACCTGACACACATCCTGTGGCGTCATGCCTTTGTGGCTGATTATCCTAGTCTGGTCAATGGCACAATAACCGAGTTGCGGTTGGTGATGCATCCTCAGAAGGCAGTGGGTGCCAGCTACTCTATCGACTTCTTCTATACGACCACCGGCGGACCTCTCAGCCCCGTCTTCTTCGTTTCTGCACCGATGCTATTGGCAGCCAGCTTGGTCGCCTATGTGGTTCTCAGACGGGAGTTCAACATTGGCCTGGGTCCTGAACACGGTTGAGTCTTGTATAGACTAGCACACATACGGTTCTATGAGGCCCGGACGCCCGTGGACACAGGGTGCAGGTTGCAATCGAACACACACTGAACGCTGCACAGGCTTATATTGCCGCCTTCCTGAGGTCTCGCTGGTTTTCGCGTTGAATCCAAGAGAGACCTCACGTCTTAGTCGTGTGCTCGTCTTTGCTGAACATTTCCCACCATTCTTGGGGTCTGACCGTACGGTGTTCGAACTGTCAAGCCGTCTTGCGGACAGGGGTATCAGGGTCCACTATGTGACTACTCAGCCCCTACGGTATCTCCTCGGAGCTAGGCCTCCTGATTGGTCGTACAAGGAGAACTGGACCAAGGGGCCACCAAAGATACACAGACTGATAAGCGCAGAGTATCTTCTTGTGGGTCCACGGGTGGAGCGGCTGTGGCGTCGATTCGTTCCGCTCGCTTATCTCCTGACCGTCGTCTTGTTCATAATGAGGTCTCTATGGACTGCTGCCCACTTCAAGCCAGATGTCATGATAGGAGTGCATGCTACGCCCATCGTCGGTCTTGTTGCAGCGGCTACCTCCCGCATGACGATGTGCCCGCTGCTCATGGGCTGCCCTGACTGGATGACCGCTTACGCTGCGGGACTGAAAAGCAGCAGTATTAGTTCGATTGGTCCTGTGTTTCTTCAGAAGATTGAGACTGCCCTCTATCGCGTGTCTGACCGGGTGTTTGCATCGACACATTTCCTGAAGAGATTACTAGTAAGCCATGGAGTGCGTGGGTCGCGAATCACTGTCATTCCGAATGGTGTCGACACAACCATCTTTCATCCTGAAGTGGACACCTCGGCAGTCCGTGAAAAGTACCGTTTACATGATACGTGTGTGGTTCTATTTGCAGGTCATCTAGAAATATGGGCCGGTCTGTCTCTGATAATCGACTTGGCCCAGAGACTCGATCACGAGGGTATGAGGGCTACCATCCTCCTTGTCGGCACTGGTGACTATGTTTCAGACCTCTTCGCCAAGCTTGTGAAACAGAACCTCGGCCACATGGTAATCCACGCAGGCCTTCAGCCCTATTCGAGTATGCCCGCTTTCGTAGCTGCCTCTGACATCGCACTGTGCATTTTTCCTGATACACCTCTCTCACATGCTGCTTCACCTCTCAAGCTCTTCGAGTACATGGGGGGCGGTAAGGCCATTGTTGCAACCCGGGTGGCGGGGACTCAGGAGGTGGTGGATGACACGCATGCAGTCCTCGTTCCTCCCCGGTCAATCTCGGCAGTCTGCGATGCCGTGGTCCGCCTCTGTGGTGACCCGCGGCTGAGGACTGAACTGGGGTCGCGGGCGAGAGCTCTTGCAATTGAGAGGCATGACTGGAACCATCTCTCCCATCTTTTCATGAGGGAATGCGAGAGAGTGCTAAGACATTGAGAGACCTTTTGTGTAGGAGGCCGCGTCAATGCCATCTGCGATGTTACTGAGGGTTGCAATACTGTCTCCGCTTCCTCCGCAGAAGACTGGAGAGTCGCCTTACACCGAGCGGTTGATCCGAAGTCTGCTCGAAACAGAACGAGTCCGCATTCTTGCCATAGCTGGGCCAGACACATATGGGTTGCAGGACAACTCGGGACGCCTTGAGAGCGCTCTGGTCTGGCGTGGCCAAGACATCTTCTATCCAATACGGTTGCTCGGACTGCTAAAGCGTTGGCGTCCACACCTTCTGCATGTGCAGTTCGGGCCGCATGGTCAGGTCTACGGCGGCATGTACGGCGAGTGGATGCTGTTTCTGCTCCTTCTCTGCAGGTTGATCGGCATACCCACGACAATGACCCTTCACAGCACATTCATGCCGAATCAGGTGCTGAGTCGCATGAGTGTGTCCCACGGCAAGGGGGTAGTTGCACGCTTGGCGGTAATCCTATTCAGGATGTATATGCGTCTTCTTGATTGGAGCACCTCTTCAATCCAGCTCAGCACTGCCAAGATCGACTCGACACTCAGAAGGAGGTTCATTCAGGAGTTTGGACTGGCGCAAGAAAAGGTGTTGGAGATTCCTCATCCATGCAGAACAGATGTGACACCCATGGAGAGAGATGAGGCGCTCAAGAGCCTGCTACTGTCCGGCCGGGACGTGATTCTTGTCTTTGGCTTCATTCGGAGAGGGAAGGGCATCGAGGTCGCAATTCGTGCCATGCCCGCTGTGGCGCGTGCTCACCCCAATGCGCTTCTGCTCATCGCGGGCTCTGCGATTGACATGGACGGACAGAAATACCTCGTGCAACTGAAAGCACTGGTTCGTGAGCTGCATCTTGAGACTCATGTTCGTTTCGACACTCTCTTCATCCCTGAGGAGTCTGTGCGTGCCTACTTCTGCGGATCTCAGGTCTTACTGCTGCCCTATGTCGAGAGTGTTGGTGCTAGCGGACCAATGCACAACCAGGCGGCGTTTGGGGTCCCAATGGTTGCCTCGGACGCCGGATTGCACATGTCCGAGTCTCTAGGCGGAAACATCATCCTATTCAGGACTGGGGACTCGGATGACTTGGCCAGCAAGCTGATCTCCGCTCTAGATTGCAGGACGCATACGATAGAACTGGGGCGAAGAATCAGAGCGTATGCCCTTCGTGAGGGATGGGATGTGGCCGCGAGAAGAACACTGAGCAACTATGCGAAGACACTGCCTCTCTTGAAGTCGATCCGATGAGATGTCTGTGGTTAGGGCAGGTTCAAAAGTCCCTCCTGCTCTGTCTGTGCTGATAAGCAGTTTGTTGGGATGAGAATGCAGTCGACCGCTGTCATAGCACGAGGCACAACTCTGCTTCTCGTCCAGTCGCTCTTCTCTGGCTCTTTCAGACTCGTCAATGTCATGCTGTTGACACGTCTTCTGCCACAGACGGAAGTAGGTCGCATCGCAGTGCTGGCCATCATCTATGGCTATATGCAATTCATGGGGGCGGCCGGGCTCAATCATGCAATGCCTCGTTTCGTGCCCGAACTGGAGAAGGCTGGCGGCAGAGCCCTTCGTTCGCTCTTCGCTGCTTCAGTCTTGGTGATAGTCTTCGCATCAGCGCTGCTACTGGTCGCATTCTCCGCTCTCTCTCCTGCTCTGGTGTCCAGCGGCCTGCTTGATTCAAACCTGGTTTTTCTTCTGTATTGTATCGCGCCGCTGTCTTCGCTGGGTGTCTTCTCCGACTCCTTCCTGCTTGCAAGGTATTCCGTCAGACCTCTGGCGATAGGACGGCTAGTCTTCGACACGATGCGGATGGCTCTCACCGTTATCTTGGTAATCCTTGGCATGGGAGTGGTCGGCGTGCTCCTCGGTTGGTTGGCGGCTGAGTTGTCGGGCCTTGCGGTATTCGTTCCATTCAGCCTGCGGTCGCTACCTTCCAACGAAGGCATACTGAGACTGCGTCCTGTGCTCGCCTTTGCTCTGCCAAGCCTACTCTTTCAGACAATAGACGTCACCATACAGAACACGGACCGCATGGTTCTGCTTCAACTCACAGACCTTGCCTCTCTTGGAGTCTACGACGTGATACTGGGTATGCTCTTCATGCTCAGTTTTGTTGCTCTGTCTCTATCCGTTTCTCTCTATCCCGTCTTGACACGACTCGAGATTGGCAACACCGCTGGGATGCATGAGGCCCCTGTTGTCTCTGCTCCTGCCAGTCTCCTGATACGATATGTGCTGCTCATTCTCCTGCCAGTTTCCATAGTCCTCTCCATGAACGCAGAACGGACCCTGAGTCTAGTCTTTGGCACAAGCTACTCGTCCTTTCCCGGTGCTTCGCTCTCCTTCGGACTGGTGGTTGTGTTCTACTCTCTGTGGGGCGTGACATATGCTCTCCACACCATCTTGAGGTCAATGGACGAGTCTCACTTCTTCTGGTCGGTCGGTCTAGCGGTCATTGGGGTCGAACTACTTGTCTGCTGGTCGCTCGTACAGTGGCTAGGTCTGCTGGGTGCTGCCGTTACAAGGTGTGTCTATATCTCCATCTTGTTGTCAACGGCCCTCACCAGGCTCAAGAGACGGGGTGTGGCTCTCCAGGGACGGCTTGGTACCACAGTGTCACGTGTTGTGCCCGCATCACTGGTAGCGGGGGCGGCATTCTATGTTCTCTCTCCTGACACCCTGCTATCCGCTGCACTGACACTCTCGCTTGCCCTTCTTCTATGCTATGCACTACTCATACTTACCAAAGAGCCCATCCCCCTTGACTTTGTCATTGCACGTCACATACTGCCCAAGAAACTTCACCGTTTCTTGAATTACATTGAAACCAGACAGTGCTAGATTCTCACGGCGTCCTGTCGAGTACAAATCTGTGGCTTCGCTTGATGCATCAACTGGTTTATAATCCGAGCACTATCAACGAGTGGACTACTTGGGGCAGAAAGCACAATGACTGAACTGAGCGAGACCCTCAGAAGTGACTACGAGGAATCTCGCGTGTTTGTCACGGGAGCCTCGGGCTTCGTCGGAGCCTACCTGATTGACCATCTGATTGGACTGGGTGCCCATGTCTACGGGCTTGACCGCAGAAAGTCCCGCGGAACTGACATTGCAAGACGAGTTATGGGTTCGGGGTCCGACCAACTACGCTTTGTAACAGGCGACCTGACAGACATCTCAAGTCTCGCTTCAGCAATTGATCAGTCCGAACCTGATTACGTCTTCCACTTGGGCGCGCAGTCGTTTGTGCCGGAGTCGTTCATCAATCCGATTGTCACACTTGATGTAAATGCGATGGGAACTGCCAATCTGCTTGAGGCCATTCGTCAGAAGGCTGTGTCCCCTACGGTGGTGTTTGCTGGCTCAAGTGAAGAGTACGGTCTTGTCTTCTTCTCTGAGAAACAGTGCCAGCAAGTCACCAAGAAGTACGGCGAGGTGTTTCCGCCCCCAACCACCATCCCAGAGGTTCCCATTCAAGAGACGAACCCTCTCCGTCCAATATCCCCATATGCAGTCAGCAAGGTCGCGTCAGACCACCTGATGCGCAACTACCATGTCACCTACGGTCTGAGAACCGTTGTGAGCCGCGCCTTCAACCACGAAGGCGCTGGACGGGGCGACCAGTTCGTCACCTCATCAATAACGAAACAGGTCGTCAGTATTCTCTATAACGAGACAAGAGTTATTCGGATTGGAGATGTCACATCGTTCAGAGACTGGAGTCACGTTCTGGACATCATCTTCGGCTACTTGACACTCGGCGCAAGAGGAAAGCCGGGTGCAGTCTACAATCAGGGTTCTGAACGAACGAATTCCGTCTTGTCCTATCTGCTCCTGTCACTCTAGATGGTCCAGCTGAAACCGGTCTCGTTGAGACCTATTAGCGGAGATGGTCAGATTCAGAACCCTTCGTCCATGGAAACTGTACGATACTGCGGGCTGGATATGCAACAGACAGCAGTGGACCAAATGATTCTGGATGGGAGTTTCTCTATTGGGCTTGAGAATCACGGACTCGAGATTCAGACTCCAAAGGGTGTTGTCAGGGTTGAGTTCTGTCCCGAGTTATTCCGACCATCCGATGTGCCAATGCTACTCTCTTGCACATCGAGAATCCAGGAACTGGGTTACAGGACACACCACAGCCTGAGAAACATAATCCGTGACCAGGTCAACTACTACCTTGACCGCAAGAATCGGGCACCCTCGGCTGACTGGGCTTGCTATCGTTGACTCCTTCGCGAGCTGTCCTGTGTCGGCTTCTGGCAGCTGACATCCACAATGCCAACACTGTACTGGCGGAACTGCTCGCAGTCCAGCTGAGATTCTCTGCTTCCAGAGATGACTTGAATCGACACTCTCAATCCTAACCCCTTTCCCAGATGGATATCGACTCTATCAGCGTGTAACCGCCGGGGCTTCCCTCAATCTTTATGCGGATGTCTCCAATTGTTACACTGCCGACACTGCAATAGTAGACTTGGTCCTCGAGTCTCATGGCGCATCTGAGGAGTTCTCCCCTGTCGTCCCAGAGCTCGACAGATGTCACTCTTGATGAGATGTTCATGAGCTGCATGAGAATGAATCCTGTACCGATTGACATACCCAGCCCCCCTTCTCCAATCCAGTGTGTGTTTGTGTAGTCAGACTGGGTTCCAATCTGAAGCTGAGGGGTTCCATTGACATTGACGATGCTTCCGCCATTGCTGGCCGTCCATCCCTGAGCAAGCATGTCGATTGTTGAAACTCTGGCATAGGTGGCCGAAGTGAATTCGAAGAGCCGAACTCTCTTCCCTGTTTCCGCGTCTTGGGATGTGGCAACGAGCGTCAGTGACAGTAGAGGATCTGTCATCGTCTTGTCTTTGATAGAACGAAGAGCGGACATGTTGAGCAGGACTGTTGAACCAACCGGCATCCAATCGTAGTACAGCCACTCAAGAGTCCGCCATTGCATAACCGCATAACTGTCGATGAGCAGGTATCTTGCATTGTATTGTTGTTGAAGATGTGCGATGACCTGCGCGGCCTCATGGTCTGGTAGCCCTTGTTTCTCGAAGCCAAACGTCACCGCTTCTCTGCCCGTAACCCACGAGAACTCCCTTGCTCTCTCGACTAAGAATCTGTCACCATCTGTTGGTACTCCTCGAATCATGTTGTTGAGACTGTGCCATCCGTATCGGTGCTCAATCATGACAAGGTCTATTCCTGCCGGAATTGGCACGCAGGAGGGCACAAAACTGAGTGCCAGAATTGATAGGATGATTGCAGATCCGAGCTTGGTCCTGTGACGTGGCAGCCGCTTCATCTCGCGAAGCGTCAGTTCTTGCAGGAACTGGTGAAGCACCAGTCCGAACGGCGCAGAGCCCAGACAGAACATGAATACGATGAAGAGAAAGAAACGGGAGTCGGAGTACAGGTAGTAGTATTGCAGACTGCCCGTGATGCTAGACAGCACTGTCATTGTTCCAGCAGATGTCAGCAAGCCCGCAAGTAGCAGCACAGCTGTAGTGCGTCTCAGTGTTGGCACAGTAAGCGCTACTGCTGCGCCCAATATCACAAAGAAACCTGTGTGAAAGAGCAATAAGAAGACGAACTGTGGGGCAACGTCCAGTGGTGAGGTGTTGAGGACGTTGATGAGTTGACCCACTCCGGGTGAATGGTTTCCAGTGGCCTGTGCGCAGTTTCTCAGGTATGCTGGCCATTGCCAAGCTACTGATGAAATGAGTATCCCTCCCAGGAATGCGATGAGTCCTCCAAAGTCATTGCAATCCAGTGCGTTCTTCCTCCTGAGAACGAGCAGTGACACGAAGAGCATGGACCAGCAGGTGATGAATACTGTAGTGATGGGCTGAAGCACACGGACGGTCAGCACGACCATCATGCACACCTGTAGCAATGCTCCGTTCTGTCTGCTCAGTCCTGCAAAGTACCAGATCAGCAGTGGAAAGATTAGACAGAGGATATAGAAGGTCGTGTACCAGATCTCGTTGATGAATCCTAATGTCACACCGGTCACGAGGAGCCCCGCATTACTCCGTTTCCAAGACTCGCAAGAGACGACAAATGCGAAAGCAGAGAAGAGAAGACTCGTTATCTCGGGTCCATATCCTATGGCAGAATGGTAAATGAACAGTGGATGCAGTGCGATAACCGACGCAATCCAGTTCTCACAGTCCTTGCCAAAGTGGTTTCGGATGATAGTCGCTGTCGGCAACAGGAGGAGGGTCCCTGCAATGAGAAGGACAAAGGTCGGACCGCTAACTGACGGAGGCAACAGCAGCCACGAGAATGCAAACAAGAAGACCAATCCCTGATGACTTATGTACTCGACTCCATTCCATAGTTCTTTCACAGCGCCATCATTGTGAACTGGCACCATGAAGTGTCCGTTCTGCATCTCTCGCGCATATGAGGAGTAAAGGGCCGCATCTGGCGCTATCGCGCCTTGAGCAATCACCATCAGTGCAGCTCGCAGTAGTAACCCGACCAAGAGTGCCACATAGAGCCAGTATGAGTCGCGAATCGTTGGAAGATACGAGATGTGTTCCTGTGCACGATGCCTCTGAAGATGTACCCCTGTTGTCAGCACTACAAGACTGGTCCCAGAAAGCATCCCGGCGAGTAGAGGTATCTGCAGACCCGTCAATAGTGCTAGGTTCCACAGTACCAGTATTTGAGCAAGAACGACAACCAGACCCATGCAGATGCCCATATCACTCCCGCGAAGTCTTGGAGGCAGGTATTGCACCGCCATCGTTCCAGGAATCACGAGCAGCGAAACAAAGCCGAACACGAGCCTTCCGAATGTGGACAGAAGCCCGCAATCGCAGAGATGGTTGAGGGTGAACAGTGTCGCTGTGATTGCAAAACACTCCATCGAACGCAAAGGTGAAACACGGGCCAGCTTACCTACCAGAGTGTTCATTGCTGATTGTGGTTCTCTGTTTTCCATCGTACTCACGCTCACCTTGCAGCTCTGCCAAGTGTGTCCAAGTTGAGCATGGGGTAGTAGGACAGGGTCCCGACAGTGGAGGTTCTATCCGACCTACTCATAGTATCGGTCCTGTTCAGTCCGCATACAAGCGCGAAGTCCGCACCCGTCAAGTTCGTCTCGACTCTTGCATGCAGCCATACAATCCGCAGAATTGACTGGGCTGTGACTGCAATCATACTCTCGACTCCGTCATCAGTCCACTCGCCCGCTCTGCTGAAGGCCGGCAGCTGTTGATTGCGAGTAACGCTTAACTGATGCCATAGTCAGCGCATACAGCAACGACACAGGTGAAACCCTTGAAAACCCTTGTGCTTGGATTCCATGTCTTCCCGCCTCGACTACAGAGTGATGAACTCAATGGGAGAACATGGGCGGCACTCTCGTACTACCTGTCCGAGATTGTGCTTCTGACCCAGTCTTCTGATGCTCGGTTCCACCGAGACCGTGTAGGCAAGGTGGTCCTATACGAGTCACCCAGAACCACATGGAGAGTACTCGACATTGTCGTTTTCATGGTCACCGGCGTCTTGCTGGGCCTTGTCTGCATAGTGAGAGGAATCAAGGCCGTAGTGTGCAGCGAGCTTGTCATTTCTGGCCTGGTCGGCTTCATCGTAAGCCGAGTTGGTCGAATCCCCTTGATTGCTGAAGTCCAAGGCGAGATACTCACAGCCTCGACCCGGTCGTATCCCCTTGAGGGCGTGATACGTGCCATCTCGCGATGGGTCTGTTTGCGAGCAGACCGCGTCCGGGTCGTGAGTCGAAGAATCTTGGACTCCGCAGTTGCAGCAGGGATTCCGCGCCGCAAGCTGTTTCTGATTCCCAGCAAGGTCGACACCAGCGTCTTCAAACCCATTAGCAAGAAGGTCGGAGAAGTCGGCCGCGGTCCTCAGCTGCAGTTCATTGCAATCGGCAGCTTGGTTCCGGTCAAGGGGTTTGACGTCCTCATTCGTGCCTTCAAACTGGTGTTCAGTCAGATTCCCAACGCTAGACTCGAGATAGTCGGTTCGGGAATAGAATTGCGGAATCTCGAGCGGCTCAGAGACAGTCTTGGTCTCTCTGAGTCAGTCTCGTTCAGGGGACGTGTGAGTCACCTGCAGATACCCGCCCTACTTGACAACTCCGATATCTTCGTCTTGTCGTCTCACAGTGAGGGTCTGCCCAGAGTCGTGCTTGAGGCCATGGCGTCAGGTACTCCCGTTGTAGCCACGGCTGTGGGGGGAGTCCCAGAGGTGGTCAGGCACGAGGTCACTGGTCTCTTGGTACCTCACTGCACTCCCGACGATCTAGCAACTGCAATGATACGAGCAGCCAAAGATAAGAGTCTGTGCAGAGCGATGTCGGACAATGCCATCCGACTTATCAAGAAGCAATATGACTGGGACCTCATAATCAGAAGGCAGGCATCATTGATTCTGGGGACTGCTCGTTCTGAATAATAGAAATGGAAGTGGGACTCTTGTCGCTCGCATAAGGCAGCGCTGCAGCCACTCCTCCAGACCAGTCATAACGCTGCCAAGACAACCCCACTTGTCGTGTCTGTGCACTCTGTATATGCAGCCCCGAAACGTGAAACGTTTCCATTGCCACATGAAGACCACAGTGACGTGAGTTCAAGGGCCTGTGTACGTGTTCTAAGGCGCACCAACCCCTCCTCTGGAAGAGTCACACCGACGCGCCGACATGGTGCACTCCAGTGCTAATGGCTAATCTCTTGCCTTCGAGTACACTTGTAGTAGTGGATTCACTAGGCATTCCCAGCGATAATGCATGGCGGCCTTGTTTCTTGCACCGCTTGAGAGTTTATCTCGAAGCTGTGAATCGTGGAGCAGTTCTAGTATCGCCTCGGCAAGTTTCCTAGGGTTGTTTGGAGGTACAATCATGCCATCGGAGTTGTGACTAATCACGTCTCGTATTCCTCCGACAGCAGTGGCCACCACTGGCTTTCCTGCTGCCATCGCTTCAAGAAGCGCGCAGGGCATACCTTCCGATACTGAGGGGAAGACGACAACCTGTGAGACTGTCAAGAGTCGTCTGATTTCATCTTGACTCACCGCATTCAGGAATTCGACGGTGGTCAGTCGATACTCAGATGCCATCTTCATGAGTCGTCCAAGTTCGGGACCCCTGCCGGCGATTGCAACTCGTATTGGATTGCCACCGTCACGAAGGATCGCTGCCGCAGCAATGAGGTCTTGGAGTCCCTTCTGATGCTTTATGCCACCGAAGAACAACACATCATACTGCACATTTCTCTCAGACTGAACACTGAAGAACTGTGCAGACACCCCATTGGGTATCCTTGTCCGTTTCTGGGACGGGACCCCGAGTTGTCCTGCTATCCTCAGCAGGTCGTCGCTGACTACAATCAGGTGGTCAATCCATCGGAGCAGTCCCCGCACTATCCCCCTAAACAGAGCAGGCTTCGTGCATGTGTTCAAGTCGGAGCCATGACTGGTGGCGACGAGTACGGTCTTTGGTCTTAGCAGTTTGAGGATGATGCCTGCTAGCACTGGATAGTGAATCATATGACAATGCACGACATCATAGTGGATGCGCGTGTTCAAGAGAATGTGAGCGAGGAACGAGGCGAATGTGGTCAGATGGAATGTAACGCCACTGAGACTGCCCACTGCGATTCTTGGCGGTCTCCGTACAAGTACTCCTTCAACCAGTTCCTTGTCAATCGTAGATGGAATCCGAGCAGTCAGAACAGTCACTCTGATGTGTTGTCGTGCAAGTTGCTTTGCTTGATTCAGAACAACTGTTTCAGCGCCCCCCATCATGGGAGGAAACAGGGGTGTAATCAGAAGTACCGAGGTTGGCTGAAGTCCTGTCATCGGAAGTACTCCTCCATCCGACTAGTGGCGCAGGTCTTCCTCGTCTTCTGAGCACTCCTTGTCAGATGCTTGCGGTAGACCTCTTCCACTCTCTCAGCAGTTCTTTCCCAGCTCACAGTTTCGCCTAGTACCCGTCCGTTCTGGCCAAGCTGCTTTCTCAGGTTGTAATCACTAAGGACTCTCACAATGCAATGTGCCAATTCCCTGGTCTGATTTGGCTGAACAAGGAATCCGTTTACTCCATTACGGACAAGCTCCGGAATGCCTCCGACTCTCGTGGCAACCACTGGAATGCCCATGCATAGCGCCTCCATCAATGCTGTTGGTCGTCCTTCTCCAACCTCCCTCTTCGTGAATGTCGAAGGCAATACGAACACAGATGCCTTTGCAAGCTCACGGAACACTCCGCTATGCGATAGGCTTCCCGTGAATGTGACAGCTGCATCCAGCCCAAGTCGCTTGACAAGTAGCTTTAGCTCCGGCAGGTCCGGGCCGTCTCCTACAACCGTGAGGTGTGCGTCAGGAATCGCATCTACCACTATCCTCATGGCCTCAATGAGGAAGTGTACTCCCTTCACTCCGCGAAGCCGCCCAACAAAGATGACCTCTCTTGAGCTGTCTCTACGTTTCTGTTCCCACTCACGAACGGACTCCAAATCCACTCCGCTGGAAATGGCACACACTCTATCAGGGTCCACTCCCATCTCTAGGACTTCTGAAGCTATCGCTTCGCTTGTGCCTATTACTGCATCCACCTTGGCAAGAGGGTTCAAACGACGAGGAAGTCTCCGAAACCACCTACTTGGGCGAGGGCTTGAGTGAAGTGTGACAACAGTCGTAGAGCCGAGACTGATTCTGAGAAGAACCGCAAAGACCGCGAGCGGAAACCCTCCGTGGATGTGAACCACATCGAATCTTGTCTTCTTGTGGAGTCTGACGATTAGGCGCATTGCTAGTATGAGGAATAGGGCAATCTTCGCCAGCTCCAGAAGCCTGCGGGGTGTCTGCATGCTAGCCATTGGGTTCACCTCAAACGGAGTCACCTCATGAGTCTCGAGTCCCTGGTGTCTGGTCAGCCCTCTGACCCTGGGCATGACAATCACTACGTCATGTCCGTGCCTCCATTGGGCAGAAGACAAGTAACGAACATGGTTTTCAAGCCCTCCTATCTGGGGGACCATTCGAAGAGTGACTCGGCAGACACGCATCTGTTAACCTCCAGACTCTCCTGGATGACTGCGGACCACATTCGCCAACGAATCAGCATGCTCCGGTCGTGGGTGATTCGAGAGATCAGGACCGCACATCTCTGGTCTTATCTAGTTTGGTGAAGAGGAACCGTCCGTCTTCTGGTTGTTCATCAACCAATCAGTCAAGTATATCAGAGTATCCCGAGTGATACCTGTCAGATGGACTCTGGTCATCAGACCAACAAGGCAGCGTGAGGCACATCCACTGAGTTCGACCACTAAACCTATCAGGGCATGGGTGACAGGAGTGAATAGGCTCTCTTCAAGCCACACCTTTTCTTCTCGATGGCAGAACAGGACTCGAAGGGATAGACCAAGTGAGCCGAATTCACAGTCGCACACGACTGCAGTCGTGGCGGACAAGACTCTACCGATGAGTGGCAGTGTGAGAGTCGAGTTGGCATGGCCACTTTAGGAGGGGCTTCCAAGTTGACTCACGGGGTCGACCCGGCAACGCAGTCTGAAGGCACACCATCCCACACGGCAGTGATGGTTAGGGGTGTAATGCTCCTGACCGCAGGGAACATCATGAGCATGGTCCTGTCAGTACTTACAGCAGTTGTTCTGTCCTTTCTGATACTGCCGTCGTCATTGGGCATTGCATCTGTCGTCCTTGCCTTCTCAGCCCTTTTCATGCAGGTTTCGGACTTTGGGGTCTCGACAGCAGCAGTCAGCCTGAGCAGAAAGCAGTTGCAGCTGGGGCTGCCGGATTCCCAGATGCTGGGTAGCTATATCCTGCTGAAGATGTCATTGGGGTTCATCTGGACACTGGTGTCGATAGTTGCAGCCACCGTGCTCATCATGTCATGCTCCTTCTGCTACTCGACTGTATTGCTAATTGCCTGCCTTGCAGTATTCGGCAATGCAGCAGCGACAATGACGAACACCGTAGCATATTCACACTCACGATTTGATGTTGTACTTGTGAACGAGATTGTCCGGAAGATAGTCGTGCTAGCGTTCCTCTTGATACTGGGCCAACCGCTACAAGCCGTAGGTTATGTCGGAGGAATCGCTGCTTCTGGTTTCGCTGGCTGCTGGTTGTCTCTGTCATACTTGCATAAATCTACAAGAGCCCCTTATTCGGCTGGCTTCTCCCTCGCAGTCTTCAGAAGCAACGCAGGAAAGATGGTTCGGTTTGGATTTCCAATCTTTCTGTCGTCGCTTCTGGAGTACGGTCATTCAACAGTCCCCATATTATTCCTTGTAGTTTTCACTTCTGAAACAGAACTAGGACTGTTTGGATTCGCTCAGACGTTGATGGGCTTCATTCTCATGATGACAGTCAGTGTCGCAAATACCTTATTGCCAGTTCTCTCCTCAATTTCGAGTCCAGTCCAGTTCAGTACTTTGCTATCCAGATCAAATCGCCTAGTCTTGACCTTCAGCACTCCGGCCGCACTCCTAGTCGCTTTCCAAGGCCCCCTGATCATGTCGGTATTTGGTCCCCAGTATGCTGCCAGTGCCTCGATACTCTATGGGTTCGTTCTTCAGACTGCATTCTTTCCCATATTCCACAATCTCAACTCTGCCATTGCAGCTTGGGGAAGGCCACGAATAGCCACCATTAGGTCGTTGATGGTGCTCGTAGTCAACGTAGTGGCGTGCTATCTTCTGGTACCACATCTGGGCGGTCTTGGTGCCGCCCTTGCATCATCAGTATCACTTGTTACTGGAATCTGGATTGGCGGGTACTTGCTCAATCAGGAGAACCAGCTGTTTGATACTTCATATGGCGCAGCTGGGAGGGCCGGGGTAGCACTGCTACCAGGACTTGCAGTCTTGTTCATCTTGGAACGCAATCACTGCCCAATTCCCGTTGTTGGACTGGCCTTCTTGACGGTAGTGGTCACCTATCCCCTAGTTGCGGGAAGGCTCCGACTTATCGGGCATCGTGACTTGGACATAATCGACGAGATGCTTCGCAAGAAATGGCCCGGAAGAGTGTTGCGGCGTCTGATAGCCGCATACCGTAGATTTCTGCCAACGGATTGGCGATCGGACTCAGTACGGTTCCGTGTCGACCGCAGTGTTCTGAACCGCATCATCTCAATTGCTGCAAATGGCAGACCATACGGCGAGCAGTTCTTCGTGGCTGATTCCAAAGATGGCTGGAAACATGTCTACATGGGCGGTTCTGTTGTCGAGAATCCGGCCGCAGTTCGCTCTGGCGAGTGGTGGGTAGTCCGAGGGTCTGAGATTCCGAGTATCATATGTGGGCGCTTGGGTTCATCATGTCAGTACGTAGGCGTTCTGTTTTCCTTGGTCAGCACAAAACTCATCAGAGTCTACTCTCTTGGTCTAGCATCTACTAGTAGCTTCAGATGGGTTGTAGGGACCCACCTGAAGAGAAGTACCGAGTGGACGCATCCTCTTCCAACAGCTGACTCGGCGTCTGTTGTCCATCTGAGTTCAGTTCCTGTCATTGCTGCTCCAGTTGTCTATGTCATTCCTAGTTGCTTGTGGCACGGCTTCCTCCTCTTGCTTGATGTCCTGCACGGAGTGAAGGGATTGGGAAAGGTCTTCCACAGCAGTGCAACGACCCCCAAACAGGATGTGGTTCTGCGATGTAAAACAGCGCGTTGTCCGACTGCTATGGAGTCCTTTGCAGACACAGCTTCTTCAATCACTGACACAGTGAAACGACTGGAGGAAGCCCGGCGTCTTGTCATTGTGTGTGAGGCATGGATGAAGGGCGTCCGCATTGGTACAGCCAAGGCTGGATATGACACTCTGACCAATGAGTGGTGGGTTCATGACGTCTATGTGCGGAAAAGGTATCGTCGAATGGGAGTTGGTCGCCGGCTTGTTCAGCTTGTTCTTGCCCGCCTCCACACGAATTGCCTCAAGCGTGTGTTCATTTCCGTGAACGTCAACAACACTGCCGCATATACTCTCTATCGGTCCTTGGGATTCTCCCGTGATACGGAGTGCCAGCAGTTGGAGTGGTGCTTGAATCTCGAATCAGGCATGACCCCCATCGATAAATCGGTCCGGCGAATCGTCATGAAACTGAATCTGTGACTTTATTTGACACCATCCGGGTGCTGCCCGAGCTGGTGCGCCATGTGCGACAAGTGGCTGCGTACTATGCCGCAATCGCCCTTTGAAAGACGCTCAGATATGTTGTTCCTGCGGTTTCGAGATTGAACATCTCAAGAGCTCTCTGGCGTACAAGTCGAGCCAGGTCCCCTGCTTCTGGGTACTCACTTAGTTTCACCATCAAGCATGCAAGCTGATCTTCATCTTTTGGACGGAAGAGCAGATGTTCAAGCTCTGGACCAAACACCTCTCGATTTCCCGGAGTATCAGAAGCAATCACTGGCTTTCCGCATGAGAATGCTTCAACGACAACCCGGGGGAATCCCTCAACTGGCGATGGTAGTACAAGTGCATCGGATACTGAAAGGCACTCTGGAAGATGCTGGTTTGGCACTGAGCCCACGAATCTGATTACATCCGTCAGACCGAGAGTGTCGGCCATCCTGCGGTACTCCGAAATGCGTCTTGTTTCGGCAGCTGGACTGTGTGGGTGACCCCCTACCATAAGGAGGCGAATCCTGGGGTTCTTGTTCCATGCGCTGGCGAACGCTCGAAGCAGGATTGAAACACCCTTCTGCTCGGTGAGTCTACCCACATAGATGAACACGAAAGCGTCCTTTGTGTACCCCATCTTCCTTCGCCTCTCGTCACCACTCATGGGTACGAAGAGACTCGTGTCTACATAACCATGCACCACACATATCCTATCAATGGGGACTCGCACTAATCTAGCGTAGGTGTACTTCATCTCCTCTGTCCCCGTGATGAGAACTGTGGTATGCCTAAGTGGGACGATGAAGAGCAGCCATCTGATTACGTATGCTGCAAGGCTCCTGAATGAGCTTATCATGGTGGGGCCCGCTTTCAACTCCTCTCTTTCGTGTGTGTCCAGACCACAATGCCACAACACAGTTCTCCTCGAAGTCAGAAACCCCGCGACGACCGTGGCGAGCAGCACTTTACCGACGATGTGACCATATAGGACACTAATCGAGTACTGCCTGACCGCTCTCACGATTCCGACCACCATTGTCAATGGTCTTGCCATGCGGAAGCGAGAATGAGGCAGCTTTACCAAGGTGACATTCTTGTGGACCGCGGACAGACAGAAACATATCAAAGGGGCAATCAAGAAGACCCTCACGCCCCTTCGCGCAAGTTCATTGGCAAGGTCGACAATATGCCTATACGTACTGGCATCGCTGTCGACAAGCCGTTCAACAATCAGACCTATACGCACACCTGCCTTCCTCCTGGGCTCTAGATTGGACTTAGCCTTTTCACTAATGGACTCCTCTCAATGATTCTTATGGATGCTGAACCTGCTCTCTGTGGAAGAACGCTTCGTCCCATGACCCTCGTACTAAGTCCAATGAACGTTGTGAATGGCTGAAGTCTGCAGCCAAAACCCATCTTGAACTGGGTTATTCTGCGCAATCTCGGCTCTTGGAAATCTGCCCCGAACATGTTCAATCTGAGCTGACCGTTCTCATGTCCGTACATGATTGCCGCCCACATTATGGCATCCATCGGTCTATACCACTGACTGCTTCTGTCCATGGCGCTTCCCAGGTACCCCACCTCCGCGTCAGTTATGATGAAAGCGGCTGCTCCAAGGAGTCTTCCATCGGCTCTTGCAGTCACAATGTGTAAGAGGCCTGCGCGGAGTGCAAGTCTATAGGACTGAACATCTCGCTCTCTCAGTTCTCCATAGTAGCGTCCCTTTAGTGACAGATACTGCTCGAAGCTTTCTGCCGACTGAGAATGGTGGACCTCTACCCCTCTCTTTTCAGCTTGTCTCACAGCATTCCTAGTCTTCTTGTCGAGTCCCGCCCATAGTTCTTCTTTGGTACGATTCAGCGCCAGCACAGGTGTAACTCTTGCCTTTGGAACAAAGCCCAGTTTCAACAAGGTTTCAGTCAGATGTTTATCTGCCGAATGGATGTGCACAGCCCACCCATCAATCTGAACCATGCTCTTGGACTCGGGGCACATTCCAGGGATTCTAGTCACTGCTGCTGCTAAGATGTCGGCAGAACGTTTTGTGTCCTGTTGCGACTTCGGAACAATGAGTGGACTTCCCTCAAGCCCGCCCAAGACGAACACTCGTCGACACCAGAGGGGTGTGTGGCCTGCCCATATCAGTCTGCCGAAGACCAATGCAGCCGTTCTGCCCTCATGCTCTACTATCAGTCTGAGTGGGCATGAATTGCTGACTTGTGCGCGACTCTGAATCCAATCATAGTTCGAGGCAATCTCACCCTGACGGCCCATTCTCGCGAGCAAGTTCTCCCACATGCTGCGGCTTCTACAGACTCTCATTGATACTGTTTCTGTCAGGGCGGCGACCTCCTACAGATGTCCTGTCAGTCTATATCTGAGCGCCAAGATTCTAGACCCTATCGACCGGACAAGACGGTAGTGCTTCCGAGGAGATCTCCATCCAAGAATACTCCCTAACACGTCTGGTGCATCCAACCAGTACGGTTCAATACTCAGTCCTTTCCACCGGTCCCCCATTTCGGAAACCGAGAAGCTCTCATATTCGTACTCGCTCAGAACCGCAGCGAGCTTATCAAAACGTTCTACAACCCATCCCCTTATTGACTCGCCGTTTTCAGTCACTGGTTTCCAAGAGTGGGTGGTTACATAGGCAATTACCGGACGGTCCATAACTCTCGACAGGTCACCAAGATACTTCAGTCCCCGAATCATCGCCTTCTCCGCCGTCTGTCTCTCTCCTGCTTGGTTCGGCCAATAGTTCAGACACAGTCTGTAGTTTGTTACGGGGATGACCAATACAGAAGAACTCCCTCTTCTTGTGACATCGTGGGTACTTGGGAAGTACGGAGAGTCGGGCAAGTCGTACCATCTCATGTTCGCGACACGAGAGTTCTTGACTGGCGAGCAGTCGTAGTCAATCTGCAGTCGCTCCAGTACGTTTATCGTGGAGGTAGTGGTGAAGTACCATCCGGCCCTGAACACTCGTACGCGGTGTCCTGCATCACAGAGTGAAGACGCACCTGAGGAGATTTCGTCATATCTTACCTTTGAATCAGTAGAGGTGATATGCGAATGCAATCCTATCTCGTAGCCTTCATCTGACAATGCATCCACTATGCTTGGATATCTCAATGATATCTTCAGATTCGGATCCGCCTGTTCCTGAATGTGAAAGGTCGCTCTGAGGTCCAGCCTGCGAAACACGTCCGCAAGCAGGGCAGTTCCTTTTTTCAAAGCTGGGTTGTGCGCCGAGGCCACGCAGTTACCGAACCTGAAGGAGTCAAACTCCGTATCTACGTCCACTACTACCCAAAGAGGCACACTACTCAGCTCCGTCGATGGCTGTCCTCCAGTCGCGCATCAACTCACAGTTAATAGTCTTGTTCTACGGCCGGCCCTGTTGCAGATGTCAGGTCCGGAGTCTGCAGAGGTGCCAGCATTGCCTGACTTGCAACGAGTGCGGACACTGAAAGCCACCCCTGTGTCAGTCTTACCCATACTGCAAGTGGTCATCACCACCTGCGCAACAGAGTTTCCGCGTCCGGTACTTGAGATTCGCTCCACCTTCTGCAGACCACATACTCCGCAGCTGGACCTCTGCACCAAACCGATTCAACCAGGTGCGGCACCCAGAGAACCCTTTTAAGACGACGCCAGTGAAGAGGATGTACGGAAGTCCAACTCAGGACACGGGCGCCCTTAGTACGAGTTTCCCGAGACCATGAGTATTGCTCGCTATGGACGGAGTTCCCTGAGAGGTTTTATCAGAACATGGAACTGGAGTATACGACTGCGCTAGTGACCGGGGGTGCCGGGTTTATCGGGTCGCACCTGGTGGATAGACTGCTGGACATTGGTTTGGCTGTGAGAGTTCTCGACGACATGAGCAACGGTCACGAAACCAACATTGAGCGTTCCCGTCAGAGAGCAGGATTCGAGCTTGTTGTTGGCGATGTGAGAAGCCAAGAGACGGTTGAAAGCGCGACGAGAAACATAGATGTGGTGTTTCATGAGGCAGCGAAGGTCAGTGTCATGCACTCTGCAAGAGACCCCCGTCTGTATTTCGACGTGAATGTCATGGGGACCCTGAACTTACTTGAGGCCTGCAGAAGGAACGACGTACGAAAGTTCGTTCAAGCATCATCATCGTCTGTGTATGGCAACACGCCTGTCCTGCCCAAGTCGGAAGTCATGCCCACTTCGCCCATGTCTCCCTATGCAGTAACGAAGCTTACACAAGAAACACTGGCTCTCTCATTCTGTCACACATATGGCCTAAACACAACTGCATTGAGATACTTCAATGTCTATGGGCCGCGACAGCGAGGCGGGAGTTATGCGGGGGTCATTTCAATATTCATATCTCGTGCTCTAGCGGGAGATCCCCTACCAATAGAGGGTGATGGCATGCAGAGCAGAGACTTCACCTATGTATCTGATGCTGTTCAAGCGAACATACTGGCAGCGGCCAGTGCCATTTCCAAGGGGCGTGTGTACAATGTGGGGGGAGGAGGTCGAATAACCATCGAGAAGCTCGCAGATGCCGTCATCAGTCATACCCAGTCCAAGTCCACGAAGGTCTTCGGGCCGCGTCGTCTAGGTGACGTGCAAGACAGCTTGGCGGACTTGAAGCGGATTGAAGCAGAGCTGGGCTACAAGCCTGCTGTGGACATCATGAAGGGACTGGCCGCCACAATCGCTTGGCAGAGAGAGGCCTCTGCGGTGAAGACACAAGTATCAATCGAATCGCAACCGAGAGGCGCATAGAGAGTGGTCGTCGAGTCAACAGAAACAACAGATGATTCATCCACGAGTCAGCCGAGCACGGTTCGGACTCATCATATGAAGGAAATGGGGTCAGTGTCTCACTTACCCGCAGCTCGATGCGTGATAGTCATCCCTGCATTCAACGAGGAGTCAACCGTAAAGGAGGTTGTGAGCTCAGTCCCTCGGAAGATACCGGGAAGCAGTAGTGTTCATGTTCTGTTGGTGGATGATGGTTCATCCGATAACACAGCAAGAGAGGCACTGGAAGGCGGAGCTGACAAGATAATCCGGCACAGCAGGAATATGGGTGTTGCGGCAGCAATCAAACACGGGATTCAATGTGCTCTACAGATGGGCGCTGACGTAATCTGTATGATTGACTCCGATGGCCAATTCCTCCCATCAGAAATACCCTTGGTGGTGGCCCCCATCGTTGATGGAACCGCTGATATTGTGATAGGAAGTCGCTTCAGTTCATCGCGTGTGCCTCGGGGAATCTCCTACATCCGGCACTTGGGCAACAAGATCATAGCCAGAATAATGAGAGCACTCACAATGCGGTCTTTGTCAGATGCAGAAACCGGCTTCAGAGCGATTTCTAGACCAGCAGCGCTTGGCCTCAGGCTCATAGGGTATTTCACTTTTACACACGATATGCTCCTTGATGTTGCAGCAAGGGGTCTCAGGATGAAAGAGGTGCCCGTACGCGTGACGTACCTTCCGCATCGACAGTCGAGAGCCGTGAAGAATACGTTCTACTACTCGCTGAGTTTTCTGTCGATAGTACTACTGAAGTCGATACAGCTCTTCTTCCGGTCACTGACTGGTGAATTATCACATGCCAGAAGGCGTGGGTGAGTCAACACCCAAAGTGCGGGCCAGTCTTTTTGACTCTCAAGATCGTTGCGTGGCGACTGGTTGGTTTCTCTTCTTGTGCTTCAGCAGCCCGAGATAGAGCCGCCTGTGGAGTTCAATGTAGCGGCCAGAGACCTGAGTTGCCCGGCTGCGCGCGGCACCTGCCAGTTCGGCTAGCAAGTGCCGGTTGTCGAGTAGCGAGCGCATGGCTTCCGCAAGTTCGATTGAGCTGCCAGGAGTGACAAGTATGCCGTGAACCCCGTTCTTTACAACATTGGGAACGTCTCCCACCGAGGATACGATGACAGGCATTCCTGTGGCCATCGCCTCAAGCACGGCGGCAGGCATTCCCTCTGTCAGTGAAGCCAATACCAAGACATGTGCAGCATGGTACACAAGTGGCATCTGTGAGTGGCTGAATCGACCCAAGTAGTGAATCTTGTCTGACTCTTTCTGCGCGGCGAGCACCTGTGGAAGGAGCTCTCCCCAACCAGCAATCTGCACCTCAAAATCATCCCGATTGGCTATTGCAGCGATTGCATCAAGAAGAACTCTGACCCCCTTCTCGTGTTCGAGACGACCCACATATAGGAACTTGATTCTTCCGCCATATGTGCGAGGCATTTCGGGCGGAACGAAGGTGTCCAGGTCGACGAAGTTGGGAGTGTGAAATACGGGGCCGCGAGTCAAGACCTTAGCCCGACTGACCAACTCCGAGCTAACGCCAAGCACGAACACTGCCCTCGACAGTATCACACTCTTGAGGAAACGAAGCAATACAAGGACCAGACGGGCGAGAAGTCCGTTCCCATATCTAATACGTATTACAGACTCTTCTGATCCAGCCAACCAGATGGCGTACTTTACACCATCTAGGAGTGCAGCCATGTACGATGGCAGGCCTCCGAGGATGGCATTCTCGCTCCTCACAAAGTCCAGTTCATGCAATCGCTTCAGCTTGCATACAAAGGTACCCATTCTTGTCAGGTCTGTTAGGAGATGAAACAGGGTGGGAATCAGCGAGGATGTCATGTTGAGTGGGACCGTATAGACAAACATGGAGTCGGTGAGTCGCTTGCTTAGGAACTGACCCTCACTATTGTAGCCAATGAAGACCACCCTGTCGAATTCCCGTGACAAGCATGTGGCCTCGCTTATTGGCTTTCCGGGCATCCTATCAAGGTCGTCCAATCTCCACTGGCTCAAGATCCCCATTCTGAGAGGCGCCTTGGCTTCAGACCGTGTCATTGATGAAGCAGCCCCCGTGTAGCTAATAGGACTTTTCATATGCCCCAGTAGTCTGGTACACTCGCGAGACTCGTCCGAAGACCGGAAGGACTGTGGATGCACTTCATGAGTACCCACATGTGTGTGCCCGGAGTGTCATCATGATGAAGCATTCTCTGTGTTTCTTAGGCTATTGTCTGTTTCACATGCGTGTCACACTACGCCAGTGTTCTGAAGCCCTATGCAGGCATTCCATCTTCCATATGCACGGGTCTGTTTCAGGTGCCAACTGCAGTGTGAGGTGAAGCTGCTCTCTTGACTTGATGGAGGGCAATATTTAAGTCATCTGTCTTGATTCGGATGGAATGATGCTCAGCGGGCTCTCTTCCCGCCAATCAGCCTCTAGTCATTAGAGATGGACTGCGATGTGCTGGGGGCTGCAGTGGCCGCGCTTTCGAGTAGTAGGGAGATTGTGACTTGATCGCAATACTCGTGATGATTGGGGTTTCTCTCTCAGCATCGGTGAGCCTCGTCTTGGCGTACAGACGGGAGCGGACCATCTGTTTCGACCTCACTTGGCTACACAACTGCGGTGGTCTGCTCAAGACTCTGCTTTGGAGCCTCTGTATCGCTGTTTCCCTGTTCTACATCTCTCCAAATGGGACAAGTTTCACAGAGTGGGGTCACATCGAGTTGCTGCGTCTCCTCTCCACCCCACTATGTCTGAGTCTCGTCCTCTTCTGGCCGGGGTTCTGTCTCATCAATTCTCTTTCGAGCAGGTGCACAGTTTCCTTTGCAGAACGTGTTGCCCTTTCGGTCATCCTGTCAATCTCTCTACAACTGATTCTCACCTGCTCAAGTAGCATCTTGTTCTCTGGCTATGTCGTGTCCTTCGTTCTAGGTGTCACTCTGGCGATGAACTCGGTTGGCGCGGCACTGGCGACCGTTCATGTATTGTATGAGATGTATAGATTCCGTCGGACAACGTTACCTTCTGCTGGTACGCATATTGTCAATGTGTTGGTCTTCAGAAGCTTGGCCCTGTTCTTCACTGCAGCATACGCCTTAACCGCCATACTTCTCATACAGATGGGTTTCAGCTACGGACTGCACGGAGACATGCTGAGCCACCATGGGGATGCACTCAAGCTCCTAGGCCCTAACAGCGCAATCAACCCCTCCGGCTACTATCCCTGGTATTGGTCGTTGCTGGCTCTCCTCTTCAGCATTTCGCCAATCCCCTCACTGAACACAGTGATTCTGCTGGCTCTTCTTTCCCCGCTCCTATATACCCTTGGGTTCTATGCGGCAGTGGAACGCTTATGGAGAACCCCCCTTCCCTCGGCACTTTTGACCTACCTGTTTGTCACATCTGGCG
This sequence comes from Candidatus Thorarchaeota archaeon, assembly GCA_013388835.1. Taxonomy (NCBI): domain Archaea; kingdom Promethearchaeati; phylum Candidatus Thorarchaeota; species Candidatus Thorarchaeota archaeon. The sequence continues at coordinate 33,438 of JACAEL010000023.1, forward strand.
GCTTCGAATGGATTGTCTGGTTGGTTCAAGTGGTCGGAGCAGATATGAACCCCACTGTGGCAGTGTCGTACACAGCTGCGGCGACAATGTATGGAATCATTTACAGTGGTCTGTCCAACTTCTACTACTTCATGCCCATGACGCTAGGTTATCTGGGGCTGTTTGCCGGCCTCCAAATGACATTCACATTTCTCCGAACAGAATCAGAACATCCGTGGCTGTGTCTATTGCTTGTGCCAATCACCATGGTCCTGCTTCTCTATCATGGACCCGAGTTTGTGTACCTAGAGGTCTTCATAGCGTGTGTTTTCCTACTGAAACCTAATGGGACGGGCTTTCTCCACATTCAGGGAGCTGTACTCCTTGGACTGATTGGTACGCTCCTGCTGGTCCTCCTATCCGGGATGTCTTTTGCCACAATCTATCTATACTCTCTTCTAGGCGCGCTTGGTCTGTTTCTTGGACTTCCCTTGATTCTCCTACTATTCAAGCGACTCTCGGTGGCATGGTCAGCCGTCATGAAACAGCTCCCGATATCATTTTCAACATCCCTGAGTCTGTTCTTGAGGGCAGTGCCACTAGGTGTCTGGGTTTCTGCTGTGTTCTACTTTGCTCTGGATCATCCAAGTTTAATATCAACAATGGCGGGATACTATGAAGTAGTTCCTTGGTATCTGTATCCGATACGTATGGGCGTACTTCTTCTGATGTTCACGATCGTCATTCTAACGTATGGTGATAGCAATCGAAACTTGAAGATATCCTTGTTGCCACTGTTTGCGCTTCTTGCCTTTGCCAAGTTGTCGACATACATGAGTTTCAGTCGTATCAGTGCCTACTTGGAAGCACGTTTCTTGACATCGATCTCCATGGTCCTCGCCTTTTCGTTATCCACAGTCATAGGACAACACTGTCTGAATAGTTCCAGTCGTAGAACCACTACCGCTCTTGTCTTCACAGTGCTTCTCCTGAACCCCATGACTCTGTGTCTTCAGGTCTACTATTGGAACGACATGGGGTCCAAGTCTTACACGGCAGTCCCTATCGGTGTTATCGATGGGTTGCAGTACATACGCGACAACGCGTTGCCCGGTGAAGCCGTTCTCGTCCTCAGACAGAGCTATATCCCTCTTCTTGAAGCCATCACCCCACTTGATGGCGTTCCTGTCAGCTGGTTGACCTATGGTTCTCTTGCCGGAAGCGCTAGCCTAGCTAACATACGTGATCCTCTTGCGATGTTCATGCTCTTGGCTAGCTACAACGTCGGTTATGTTCTGAGTGCGCAGTGCGGAAACACGATAGAACCGACATCTGCGATACTTCTGTTTCTACCCTTGCTTCCTAAGGTGTTCGTGAATGACTTTGTGACTATTTATCGCGTGCCGAGTCTTGGTAATCTTGGTACAGGAAATCACTCAATTACCGACATAGGTGGACGCGGTATCGGGTCTGAGCTGGACTACCCTCTCTCTCTCATGGCAGATGGCGACTCGACTTCACTGGAGAACCCTTCATACTGGACGGCGCTTGGTAATGTGACGATTAGTAGTTCGGAAGACTGCCTTTTTGGCTCGAGTAGTCTGCTGCTTACCACACAGACTAACGGCGTAGCCTATCGGCTACTTCCATCCTTGAATGCGAGCTCAGGATTGATGCTCCGCTTCTATCTAAAGTGCAATACTTCAGCATCAGTCATGGTTCGGATAGGCAGTTCCAGTTCGGACTTCTTCTACAGCTATGTAGACACAAACGTACCCAGTTTCAGACTAACATCACTAACAATCGATGAAACGACCTCGATGCGCAGAGCGGGCAATCCAAACCTCAATTCCATAGTCTACCTAGGCCTTCTCGTAATTGGAGAACCTGGTATAGTCCTGATTGATGGTATGACTATCCGCAAGATTGACACAACAACACCAGCCAACTCAAGTCGACTGGCAAGCCTGTTGTTACCTCTTCTCGCATCGGGCACTGAATGTCACTATGCCCTTCATCCGGATACTCATACCTCCCACAGTCTTGTTCTGATTGATGACGACACACCCATCAACATGAGTGCGCACTTTCATGAATGGCTCAAGGATGGCGGGTCGCTAGTTGTCTTTGGAAACGGTCACGACGGATTCGTATTTGACTATCTCAATCTATCATCCAGTGCCCATGTTGACTCCTCCCGCATTCTGAAGATGGGTAACGTGTTAGCGATGCCTTTCACAGTCCGCATTCCGGTCATCGAGTTTGACAACTACAGCATGTATGCACCTGTATCCTACTGGTCTGAGAGCCTTGGTAGTGTGCCAGCTGTCCTAACAAAGGTCATTGACAAGGGTCAGATTCACTACATCTCAGTTGACAGCATACTGGACAATTGGGCGTCGTGCGATAACAAGACTGCGGTACTTGTCCTTCTGAGTGCTATCGTTTCAGACTTGATTCCCAAAGCCAATGTCAGTCAATGGCATTCCCTTTCGGCTCTCAGGAGATATGTAACCCGTGAGCATATTCCGGCCGGATTCTCTCTTGGCAATATCAATCTGCACGGGCCGTTCTCGCTCACGACCTCCTATCTATTCTTGGGTGACACAGCCAACATTTCGTTATTGACTATCATTCAACCTGACAACGAAACCAAGTTCGAGAATGTGAGACTAAGACAGCTGACGTTGCCTGGAATGGAAGCATGCGTGGTACACTCTGAGGGTCCGGCGCAAGTGATTCACACCGACTACGCCGAAACATCCCTCTTTCTGTCCTCCAGCACAGTCACTGTTGTCTTCAACACATCAGACGACAGTCCCGTCTCCTTCGAGTTGTATGATGGCGAGTCTTGTGAGTCCGTCATTCTAACCAATGTTTCATCCATTGTGATGTCCATTGTTGGGGGCACGGCGTTTGCTGCACGATACCCACACGTGAATGTCCCAGGAGGCATGACTCTGTCGAGGCCCTATATACTTGAACAAGTGATCCCGTCACTCACAGCCCGATCCGGCGCAAGCATCAACTTGAGCTGCAACTCAAGTTTCAACTTGCTGTCTCTTGGAAGCCTAGACTACCTAGCATATCTTGAGATTGAGGAAACACCTGACTACTCCTTCGACTACTGGAGTGAATGGTCGAATGCCGAGTTTCCTATCCAAGAGATATCACCTTGGCTATTCCCGGTGACTTCGGTCTTCTTGATATCCCTTGGCATAGCTCTCCCAGTCAATCTGCGTAGGAGAAGAAGATAGCCTGACTCAACTGCCGCATTCTCTGACCTCATGGCACTTGTAGGTGAAGGAGAAGTCGCAGCGGTCACGCAGAAGCTAGGCAATTCATGATTTGTCCTGCAAGGTGCTTGTAATGTCCAGCATCGAAACAATGAGCTTGAGGCGCTCCGATACTGCCATTGGCCTCAAGGACTATTCCCGGTGCGTTCTTCTCGGAGAGCTGGGAATCCTGTGTATCGCTTTGTCAGACTGCGAACTCTCTGAAAGGTCTGTTGCTAGATTCGAGAATGCAAGATGGTTGATTCCATGTACGTGTTGACGTATCGGGTGGTGAGCCAGTATTGAAGTGAGAGAACTGAACCACGCACTCATCAATGACCTTGCTCTCTGGAGGCTATCTCTACTATTCGCGCTTGCATGTGTGCAAATCACAAGCACGGCGGGAGTCCCACTAGCTCCTGCAATCCCTCTGTGCTAGACAGGTGTCCAGCGGTGCTTCTTTCATGTTTCTTGGCATGTCCTCCCGTGACTGGATCATGAGAATAGTGGGATCTCAACACAGAGGTCCTTGAAGACCTGTTCAGCGCTAAGAATGAAGGCGACATTGCTCCTTGTTGAAACCATCTGAGTTCTGTAATCCGGTCTACTAGTCGGTCTATCGAAAGATGCAGGAGCACACAGCTTCTCCATCAGAGAAGACTCGCAGTCAGCGGCAGAGCGAAGCATCCCTTTGGCCAACTGTGCTCCCAAGAACGACTCACAATCACTTGCCAGATAGAGACCACTCCCTGACTCACACAGTCAGTGCTTTGCACCCACCTTTCCCACGCATCGATACTCAAACCCATGTTTCATGACCGCCTCTGTGGTGAACACATTTCTCCCGTCCACGATTATTGGAGTCCGCATTACCAATCTAACCTCTTCCAGATTGAGCTTGACATACTCTTGGTGTTTGGTGACAAGTACCAAGCAATCCGAGCCCCGCGCGGCCTCCGTCAAGTCCTTCATTATCTCTGTTGGGGCCAGTTCCCACTCGGTCACATACGGATCATGGAGCCTGATCTTGACGCCCCTTGACTGTAGTGCCAGTACGAGGGGACCGGCAGGAGTGTTTCTCGTGTCGTCTGAGTTCTCAAGATATGCCACCCCAAGAACAGTGACGATGGAGTTCCTCATCTCACGTCCTCTTGCCGCCAGTGCGTTTTCGATCAGGTAGGCCATATGAAGCGGCATGTGGTCGTTTATCCGCCTTGCCAGCGAGATGAACTCGGGCTCGATCTTCCAGTCTCCGTACTGATAGAGACCGTGTCTGAGGAGCCATGGGTCCTTGGGAAGACAGTGGCCCCCAACCCCTGCTCCGGGTATGTGCATCATCCTGCTGGGCAGTTCGTTGACGAGGGAGATGACCTCATAGACATCCACGCCCATGCTCTCGCATACCATTGCCATCTCGTTTGCAAACGCAATGTTCACATCGCGGAATGCGTTCTCAATGGTCTTGGAGATCTCTGCTGTGAGTGCTGTCGTCTTTCTTATCGGTGCCTTTACAATCCTTGAGTAGAGGTCTGCCGCGCGCTCGGTGCTCTGGGGGTCTACGCCTCCGACCACACGTGGAAGGTTCACAATGTTATGGATGAGCTTACCGGGCATGACCCTTTCATATGAGAAGACAATGCCGAAGTCCGCGCCGGCAGTGAGTCCAGACTCCTCCTCGATGATTCTCTGCACGACATGCTGAGTAGTGCCGGGAGCAACCGTCGATTCCACGACCACCAGAGCACCTCTCTTGATTCGTTTCCCTATCTGGTGACAGACCTCGCGCAGAGAGACATACTGTGGGATGTGCTGTGCGTCCGTGGGAGTCTGCACGTCAATCAGTATGACATCGGCATCACACAAGACGTCGGGATTGTCCGTCACTCTGAACGTGCCCTTGGTATGCACCCTGTGAAGCAGTTCGTCCAGTCCGGGCTCTACTCCCTTGAAGGGCGACTCCCCGGCGTTCAGAGTGTCAATCTTCCAGCCCGAGCGTTCAGACCGCCGCTGGAGCCCGGTGACATCATGACCATCCACATCTGCCAGAAGAGCTGCCACTGGGATTCCCACGTATCCCATTCCTATGACGACAATCTTGGTCACCATCTCACAGTGCTCCTGTGTCTGGGCATCTGGCTTGGTGATTCTGAGAAAAACCTTGTTCTAGGAGACCTACGACGCTGATAGAGGGATGTGAATCAGCACAGACAGAGTCGGAGCACTGGTCAACGGTCGAGAGGAACCTTGGTTCCAACGGCTCTGACGCCATGTGCGCCCTCATTATGGCATCACTCTTCAGAATGCGTTCAGAGTCTATCTTGTAGTCCAACCGGTGTGTCTTGAGCACTCCGGTTGAGTCTGCTGGCCGGTGCAGACAGAGGTGTCTGCATAGGACAGCGAATCATAATGTGGTCATTCTAGTCTTGCCACGCATTGGACCTACCCGAGTGTGGCTGCGGTCATGTGGAGTCTTTCAACAGGTCTCTCACATGAAAAACCCCGAGCACATTCGTTCTTCCCGGGGTGTACTTTGTACCCGAGGTGAAGACGATGTCCTTGCTGCTGTCAATCAGTCCCTTTGCGCAGACTGCCCTGACAGACTCCTTCACGAGGTCGTCGACACTGTCATGTTCCAGGTCGTATCTGACAGGGAAGACGCCCCACAAGAGGCGCATCTTCCTCATGACGGTGGGGTTTCGGGCCACTGCATAGATGCTGCAGGGTGGCCTGAACTTCGACAGCCACCTTGCGGTAAAGCCACTTCTTGTAGCCGTGACGATGCTGTCCACCTTTCCGGGGAGTAATGTGACTGCCCCATATGCCATGTTGGCAATGACCTCGACTATCATTCGCTTGGGTGAAGTGAGGTCAATTGGGTCTACCGGGGTGATTCTCTTCTCAGCATTCGTGACTATGCGATTCATCATCCTCACCGCACCCACGGGGTCGAAGCCTGAGGCGGTCTCAGCGCTCAGCATCACAGCATCTGCCCTATCAAAGATGGCATGGGCGACATCGCTGACCTCCGCCCGCGTTGGCAGTCTCTCGTGGGTCATCGACTCGAGCATGTGTGTCGCCACGATTGTAGGCCTTGCCCAGATGTTCGCCTTTCTGATGAGGTCTCTCTGCAGCACTGGCACCTGTTCTATGGGCACCTCGATTCCCAGGTCTCCTCTGGCCACCATGATCCCATGGCATTCCTCAAGGATGGCGTCGTAGTTGTCAATGGCCAGCCTGTGCTCTATCTTGCATATCAAGTCCGCGTTCTTCGGACCGTTCTCCTTCAGAATCTCATTGACCCTGCGCACCTCTGCCGCTTCGGTCACGAACGAGAGAGCAACAAAGTCCGGCTCCAGTCCTGCCGCAAAGTCGAGGTCCTTCAGGTCCTTCTCAGTGGGGATGCCGCATGAGAGCTTGATGCCTGGTACGTTGACTCCCTTTCTGCTTGAGATTGGGCCCCCGTGTGAGACCTTGGTGACAACTTCTGTACCCTGTACCTTCGTCACTGTGAGTCGCACTATGCCGTCGTTGATAGCAATCATGTCCCCCGGTTTCACATCTCTAACAATGTCCTTGTGCGAGATGGACACCCGCTCAGCATCACCCACAAAGTCCTCTGTTGACAGGGTGAAAGTGTCACCAGTCTGTAGTGTAGCGGGCTCCCTCATCTCTCCAATACGTATCTTCGGTCCTTGCAGGTCCATCAGGATGGCAATGCTCTCGTCTAGTGAGCGGATTGTGTCGAAAGTCTTTCTGTGTGATGCATGGTCATCGTGTGACATGTTGAGTCTGGCCACATCCATGCCCGCCTCAATCATCCCCGCGAGAATCTCCTTGCTTCTAGAAGCGGGACCAATAGTGCAGACAATCTTCGACCGGGTCCTCTCTGACTTCTCCGTCATTGGTGATTTGCCTCTCTGTGACAGAAACAGCGATGGTGCTAATCCTGTGAATGAGATATATGCTCATCGGACACATGAAGACTCAAGCATGCAGATGACCAGAGGTGTCAGCTACGGTCTCATGGTGTGCGGATACACGATTCGTCCCCGTCCCCGTCATGGAGGACGAACATCCGATGCCTATGCCGAACAGTGGACCATCGATGAGTGTGGACCTCGGCGTCCGTGTGCTGGCGGTCCTCCGACACATATCACACCGGGGGGCGTATGATGGAATGGAACAGTCTGACCGCGCCGAGTCTCTTCGCCAGCATGAACAACGCTATCTTGAGCCCTTCTCTCCAGCTGTTCGTGGTACTGCCTGCCATCCTAGCTCTATAGCGAATGGGCGTTTCGGCACAGCGGAGTCTTCTGATTCGAGCCTCTATCTTGATCTCTGCCGAGAACTCCCAGTGAATCCCCTCGAACTTCATCTTGTCGATACTGTCGCGTCGAATCAACCACATCCCTGACTGCGAGTCATTGAAGCCAGTGTTGAAGAGGAGATTCATCACCCGTGACAGAACCCTATTGCCCAAGTTGTGAGACCATGTGAATGCACAGTCCTCATGGACTTGCAGACGGTCCGTGTTGAGGAAGTCCAGATTCAGGGCCTCAAACACCGTGACAGCTCTTGGCAGGATGTCCAGTGGATACGTGAGGTCAGCGTCCAGTGTCACGATTAGTCTTCCTCTGCATCTCTTGAAGCCAGCGATGTATGCTCGACCGTAGCCTCGTCTTGGTTCGACCACTATGATGGTCCTGTCCGGGAGCGTTCTCAGGTTCCTAATGGTATCTTCCGTCTCCCCTCGCCGTGGAGTATAGGGTATGACAACTTCGAACTGCTCTCCCACCGCGGTCTCCGCAGCCTTGGCGGCCTCCCTGACAGTGTCTGCAAGAGCCTCCTCTACCCCGTATGTTGGTATGACGACTGAGAGAAGAATCGGTTTCGTTACATCTTTCGACATGATTCAGCCCAACTAGGCCACATCACCCCACAGTCTACTCATATCCATGTTGCTGTCGCTGCTGGCGACTCGTGCACGAGTCATGCATGTACTACTTGGTGGAATGGAGTGCGGGGTGACAGCCTTGATGTGACAGAAACCGGACCTACAACTTGACCCATCACACGGTCATCGCATTCCACCACATCCATATGCATCTCTTCCTGCAGGAGTCTACCTGTTCGCGTTTCTGAGGATTGTCCTGCAGTATCGGCTCATAGCCTCCGGAACACTGCTGGTCTTCGACGGTCGAACGGATGCGTTCCTCTGGAAGTCATGTGAGTCCCTCTGGCATCAATGATACCGCGGCATTCCTCAAGGACTGCATCGTTACCAATGGCCTGTGTGTGTGCTCTGTCTTGCATATCAGCTCAGCGTTCTTTGGACTTGGGAACACATTATCTGACAGAACTCGGAAAGTCTTATTTGAAAGGGGAAGTCAGCCTCCCTGAAGTGACGAGAATGAGGAACGATGAGGCGTCTTATCTGAGTGATGCACTGTCCGACATGATAACGCCCGGCAAGGGCCTCTCTCTTGGACAGAAGGCCCACCTGATGAGGGTGGCCGCATTCGATCCTATCAGAAGCATAGTCAAGAACATGACAGGCATGGCAGGTTACGGAGTCAGACAGCTGTACTACAGGAAGTACCTGCGACGGATGGGAGAGGGTTGTATAATAGACCCCTACGTATTCATCGAACCTCCGGACAGAGTATCGATTGGCTCCTTCGTGATGATAGATGCATTCTCTCGACTTGAGGGGGGCAAGGGAATCAGAATTGGCAATCGATGTCATATAACGTCGGGGTGTGTTCTGAATGGCGGAGGGGGCATATGGATTGGCGACAATGTGGCGATAGCATCCGGTTCAAAGATCTACAGCGCGACAGACTCTTGGGGCGACGGAAAGAGAATGACCGCAATGGCGCCTCGTGCTGAGAGAGCAGTTGTTGAAGGCACGATTCGAATCCATGATGATGCGTTCATCGGACTGAACTCGATAGTACTGCCCGGAGTGACAATCGGGGAGGGTGCGGTAGTTGGCGCAGGTTCAGTCGTTACGAAGGACATTCCACCCTGGAAGTTCGTAGTGGGTTCCCCTGCAAGGGTCATTCAAGACAGACCGCCTATCAGACTGGAGTGAAGGGAAGCGTTCAGAGTGGTGTCCTCGCCATCTCAAACAGGCGTACGCTCCTGCGAGTAGGATCCGCCGAATTCTCACGGTAGACTGTACCACTGACACGATAGACAACAGACTGATTTCCCGGACCCGAGGTAGTGACCACACCGAACTCAATCTCCTCTCCCTCTGCGTATTGTGCTGTGAGAAGGGGTCTCAGTACATATATGCGGTCAACAGTGTACAGGTCTATCAGAAGATAGTCGGCCTCAAACTGAATGCTGAGTCTGGCTATCAGCAGAAGCACTGTTGTCACGTCTGTCGGGACTTCCTGGATGACCATGACTACTGAAGTCCGGTTGTGGACCCAAGCGAACTCTCTGGCACGGTCAGCTATGACTCGGGCCCCGGGCGGGATGTCATCCACAATGGTGTCTAGACCATACCACCCGTATCTTTGAACTGGGTTGACGTAGGAGAGACCCGTGTATGCTACCAGATACACCGGCGTCAGGTTGACAAACAACAAGATGAGAACGGTCCTGAGGCGTTTCCTGTCCGGTCTGGATGACCTCAGCTGGGTGGGGAAACCCTTGTCATAAGCAAGTGAGACAAAGCCTCCTGATGCGACGATTGTGATCATGAGAACCGGGAAGAGGAAGAATCTCCCACTTGTGAAGAGCTGCTCGAGAATGAGTGGTTCAAACACATGAATGACAGGCAGTGTTCCCAACAATCCGAGAAGAGTGACGACAGAGAGTGAACGAACTGTATATCTAAGGGTCCTCGAGGTGATGACAATTACGAACAGGGCAAGGACAGGTAGTAGAGAATGAAACGCAAGAAAGCACAGAAAGCGCAACATGTACTCTGGACTGATGGGGCTTGTCAGTGAGACAAGAAGGGTTGACGCACCGAAACCCGGAACTGCACCCTCCGACTGAAGGTTACTGATTTGAGATGGGATGTGGAGGAACTCCTGACTGACCACAAGAGACAGGAAGAGCGGCCATGACCTGTACCAATCAGGCAAAGACAACCCGAGTCTACGGGGTAGGATGAAGAGGGCAAGTACTACCAACCAGACGAAAGCGAATAATGGGACTTCATGAATGACCATCCTTGCCAGTAAAACGCACGAGACTGAGACTGCAGAGATGGCCCCCTGTAATCTCTGTTGGGGGCTCATAAGGATAGGACCGACTGCCAGAATCATGCAGGTCACATAGTAGTTCGCGAACCAGACGAACTCTATCATTGCTACCAATACACCGAGCAGGAAGAATGTGCCTCGACTGCCGGGTTCGGCTCTCAGTATCAATGCAACCGCGTATGCGAGGATTGCAAGTGTTGAAATCGAGGGGCCATATCCTACGCTAGAGAAGTAGACCATGGAGGGGGAGATTGCGACTATGCACGCCGCAAACAGTCCAGCTTCTCTTGAGAGGAAGTGCGCCGCGATTTCAAAGGTGGGAAACACCACCATGCTCCCTAGAATCAGCGTGAGAAGCATCGGCGCGCCGACTGTAGTAGGGAGTAGCATCATGGAAATGGCGAAGACATACCCTATCCCCTGATGCCAGATCTCATGGGTTGTCGGAGACCTCTGGAAGACACCCTCGTCGTTCAGAAGATTGCTATGAAACACTCCTTGTTGGATGGAACGCGCATAGTCCGAATACACGCATGCATCAGGGGCAATAGAGGACGAGCCTAGGAGCATGAACAAGACCCTTGTGACTAACGCCAGACAGAAGGCATAGAACAGGTATCTCTCAACTGAGGACCATTGCCTCTTCCAGTAGGATACTGTCGCAATGGATGCGGTCCGGGGAGAAACTGCAAGCATGAATCCACCCAGTATCGGGATAGAAACCCCCAAGAACACCCTCAAGGGTACAGTCAGGCCTAGGAAGAGGGAGAGAAGGAACTGGATATGGACGATGAGAATCGCGACAAGAGTCCCGAGGAGGACCGAGAGACCGGGAATGGACGGAATCGTGTCATGCAGGAGAACCCGGAGCGTGGTACCCGGAATCAATATGACCGCAAGGAAACCTGCCACTCCGTTGAGTACCAAGAGGACTGGACTACCTGCAGGTGCAGGAATCGTAATGAGTATCCCTACCGTGATGAGATGGGCGAAGAAGACGAGGCATCGTCTGAAGTGGACCCAATGTTTCTTCTCGGAGGGCTCGGGTTCCGTGCTCATAGTCCGCACCAGCATACAGTGAACATCATGTGATGTGATTCTGCATCGCTTTCACGGTCGGCGCTTCTGTTTCATGGGTTCTGCAGTTGATGGTCATCTTCAGCTGAGGAAACACACGTCACCCGTTAGCACTAGACTTATAGTCATTCCCCATGCCAGACTCAGAAGTATCAGGCGCATGGAAAGTAGAGAGATAGCACTAGGGCACATAGTCTTTCCCTATCAGTCGAGGTGCCCAGTTTCCAAGAGGTGGCGAATCTGCTCACGGATGACCGCTCAAGTCAAGAAGACAGGTCCGGCAGGACCGGCATGGCAGTGGTCAGTGGCCTCGGTGCTGCCATCAGTATCCTGGTGTATGCTGCGGTGTCGCGGTCGTTCTCTCAGATAGAACTGGGACTCTACCAGGTCTCTGTGACCACAATGAACCTGTTGCTAATCCTCGGGCTCTTCGGATTCGAGTGGACAATTCCCAGGTTTGTTGCAAAAGCACGTGCTCTTGGTGATGCCTCAATGGCACGAGACGCAATAGTGAAGGGACTTGCGTCCACAGCTGCAATCTCGTTGGGAATAAGTGGTGTCCTCCTACTGGCAATCAGTCCTCTCACAATACTGCTCTTCAACAGCACGAGCATGGGTATTCTTGTCCTCCTGCTTGTGCTGATTGTCCCCATCGGTAACATGGCAACCTCGCTGGGTTCGGTCCTCCAAGGATTTGAGCGCTTCAGAGTACTGGCAGGTCTGACAATTGGTTCAAGCGTCATCAGGGCGTTCTCGATTCTTGTTCTACTGTATATGGGAGTCTTATCAGTTCTCATTGGTTGGCTTGTGGGGTTTGTATTCCTCAGCATGGGGTCAGCAATAGCTGTACAGCGAATTGCAGGACGAGTCTTGAGCAACACTGCAGTAGCTGAGTCGGGAATTCCGCTGATGGCCCTTCTGACATATGCAGCTCCGCTTGTGGGATATCGTATGTCGAACTACCTGTTGGACTCACTTGATCAGTATCTCGTCCTCGGATTTGTGGGCGTTGAATCCCTAGGACCGTACAGTGTCACGGTAATGGCAACGTCAACACTGTCTTTCGTATCATACTCGGTTCTGTTCACGATTCTGATTCCGAGACTCACAGTTGCAGCGACCAATCTACCAAGCGAGGACTACTGCGCATACGAAACCAGGATTGCACGGGTCTGCTTCCTAGTCCTTGCACCGTTCTTCGTTTCGATGGTGGCACTCTCCTTCCCCATCACTGAGATTCTGAGCGGCACGCAGTATCTTGGAATCGCACCGGTCCCCACTTCGATTGCAGCGATAGGTCTCGTACTGCTACCCGTGGTTGTTGTCAAGATGGTCTCACTGGTATCCAGAGGAAGAACACTGCGTCTGTTTGCAGCATTCCTCCTCAGTTTCTCTATAGAGATTGGGTGTGGTATTCTCCTGATACCGACATGGGGACTTGTCGGTGCCGCATCATCAAGAACACTCTCAATGATTTGCCTGTGTGTCATGTTGGTGCTTCAAGACCGCGACACGGCAAGCCACTCATCGGCGGTGATACTTCGCAATGTCGCGAGCTGCATACCTACTATCATCTCTCAGTATGTTGTCTATGTATTGTTGGGATACTCCCTGTCTGGTTTCATCATGGCATTCGTGATAGGCCCTGTAGTATACGTGGCCTGTCTACTGGCCATTGGGGGTGCGACGTTGTCTGATGTCGGAACCGTACTCAATCACATCCCAAACGGAGCTCTGCTTAGCAGGCTGCTACTCCCGCGACTGAAACGCCTCACAGAGAAGTGACTAGACTCGTTTCTCATCTCTTGAGTCTTGCTTGGCACAGCAACCCTTTTGTTTGCTGGTCATTTCATGGCCGTCCGGCATTGCATACATCTGGTCCGGCATGACCAAGAAAGACCTACGGTGCAGACAGATGGAGAGTTTCAACAAACTGGGGCCTGTTGCGCGATGGGTGTTGAGGCCCCCGGCCGTCTGTGGCGTCTCCTCTGCTGCATGGGTTCTGCTGATTGTATCAGCACTGTGGCGCTTCAGCGAACTGCTCAATCCGGCGTATAGTTTTCTCTGTGCACCAGACTTCGTGAATCATCTCCAGTCGTCCGATTACTGGTTCTCGGGCAGATGGTACGATGCAGGATATCCGCCCCTCATACCCGTACTCCTCCGCCCATTTCTATGGTCCGGATTCGAGTTCTTGGTATACAAGGTCCTTGCAACGAGCTTCATCGCTCTGGTTGGTCTGGAAGTCTACTTTCTCATCAAGCAGTTGACTGCCTCGGACTTCTTCAGTACCCTTGGTTTCTTGGGTACATCAATGTCTGGTATGCTCTCGGACCTCATCTCATTTGGAGGAATCATAAGACTCGCAGGAGTCATCTTCGCTCTGGGGTTCGCCATCGCATGGGGACGGTACCTGGTACAGAAGACAAGTAGAAGGTTCGTCATCGCTTCTGTGATGGTGCTTGGAGTCATGGCGTCGCATCTGTTTGTTGCACTCGTGTTCGGCCTATCACTCGTATTGTACTTCTTCGTCGACACCATATGCAATAGAGGAGAATGGTCGAACAATCTAAGGAGGCTGTTCTTCCTCATTCTACCCTCACTCATTGTCATGCCGTACTACGTGGTGGCCGCAACAAGATTTGGGGGCGGAGAGGCCCAACCGGTCACTGATATTGTTAGCTCGACATCAATGGCATTCAGTCTGCTAAACGACAATTTCCATGGCCTCACCCTCGTAACAATCCTCGTTACTGCGGCTGCACTACTCGGCATCTTCGTCGAGTCTAAGAGCAGAGGTCAGCAGCGCTTCATTGCTTGCATGCTTGCTTCTTCAACCTTCTTTCTGACATTCCCATATGCGTTCAGACCGCAGATGCCTCTTCTAGTTGCGTTGATGCCAATCATCATTCTGTCGATGAGCCTCCTCTCTTGGTCACTTCCATTGATCTCGGACTTGATAGTGAATCGCACGAGACATGGTGTAGGTCGAGGAGTCAGTCCGCTCATCAATTTCATCGCGCCGCTTCTGCTCATCGCACTGATCACGGTGCCAACCATTGCTTTTCAGGGACAAGTTCTCGCATCCTATAGCCCACACGCCCCGCAGCCCTTCGACATCAACGCGAGCACTTGGCTGGCACATAATCTGGCAGAGAACGAGTCCGTGATCTCAGTGGGATTGTTCAACGGCTATTGGTATGAGTACTTCAGTCATCGTACCACATACAAATCCGTGATGGGGCAGTGGTGGCGGGCTCAAGACTTCACATTTGAGTCAGAAATCATCAACGGCCGAGATGCTGCAAGAGTCGTGTCGGGACGATACCTTCTGGAGAGCAAGTCGGCTCAAGTGGCTGTCACTCCGAGCGTGAAGAGCTTTGGCCCCCAGCTGTGGACGAACCTCGGAGAAATGCACCGGATGCTGTCGTTGGATAGCATTCTTATCCGTGCTGGAAACGCCACTCACAACAGCACGATAGATCTGGTCGGCCTAGACTGGCTCTTTGTAGAACAGACTGCGACGAGCATGTCATTCGCTGTCCACTCCGAGACCATTGATGCAATCGTGGAGATGCAGCTCGAAGGCTCAGATGTTGAGTGTCGAGTCTTCTCGTCCAGCTACATGAACATCTCAACCATCAGTATAACTATCCACCCTGTCGGAGCATTCAGCATCGCTTCGGACTCACCGCAGGAGGACGGAATCGATGTGACCTTGATAGACTCACAGTTCTCACAGTCACATGCGGTTGCGTTCATGCTCACACCGAGTCCGGAACAGAACTCGTGGGTAGTGACCAATGACAGCATATTCGTGACAGCTTCGACCAACGAAGTGGAGTTGCTCAGCACTCTAAAGGTATCGATGCCAGTCGTCTATCAGAGCGAGATTCAGGGTGGTATCTTCCATGACACCACAACATCGGACCTTCTCAAGACCGTAGGGGCCATCATAGTCAGAACGCTCCTGCTACCAGAGAAGTACGAGGCATTCATACCATTTGTCGAGGCGATTCCGACCTTCAATCTTAGCGCAGAGTATCATGATTCTATGGGCAATGCGGTTGTGAGAATCTTCTCAAGGCACTCGCCGTTGCCAACCCCCTGTCTGCGAATCGCACTGCAGAACACATCGTCGTCATGTTGGTGTCTCCCGACAGTCGACGTCCTCCAAGAACGAAGAATCACCACTAGGTGGGGCACATGAGAGTGATTCACATAACCCCGTACTTCCCACCTCATGTGGGAGGGACAGAAACACTTGTGGCAGAGATAGCAAAGTGGCAGGCGCGAATTGGGCATGACGTCCTCATCTGTACATCCCGATGCCCGAAGAGTGCTCCAGCACATGAGGTCACTACTGATGGAGTAGAGGTAGCAAGGCTGAAAGCACTGGAGGTCTTGGAACGGCCGCTTTGCCTCGGGATTGCGCGATTCCTCGGGGAGCAAGAACACCCTGATGTGATCAATCTGTGGACACCGTTCCCTCTGACAGATGTCTTGACCATGAGATACGCGCATGGACATGGCATTCCTCTGGTCACAACCTATGTTATGGATGCAATAATGGAGAAGCTGTTCGGGATTGGCCTCTTGGGCGCGGCAGCCACAAGAGCATACAACACCTTCCAGATTAGACACGTCGTCATGAGGTCGGACCTTGTTGTCACACTCAATCGGACCTATTACAGAAAGAGTCCCTATCTCTCAAGGTTGCCCGAAGAGATTGTACGTACTGTCCTCCAAGGCACGGACACAGAGAGGTTTCATCCATTCCATGGAACCTATGGTGAACTTGCGGACATCAGGAACAAAGGCGGAGTGGTGTTCCTTGCACTTGGGAGACTAGTGCCGTACAAGGGCATTCCCTACCTCATTAGAGCATTCAAGAAACTTGCAGACAAGTATGACAATGTGCATCTTGCAGTCGCAGGAAGGGGGCAGCTCAAAGACACACTGGTGAGTCTGGTCAGGAGACTGAATCTGACCGAAAGAGTCGCGTTTCTCGGATTCGTGCCTGACGACGACCTACCCAATCTGATGAACACCGCGGATGTCATCGTGAGCTCAGCTATCAACGACCTCGAGAATGTACCGATAGCGGTACTTGATGGCATGGCATGTGGAAAACCGGTGATTGTCACAGATGTGGGTGGCGCAAGAGACCAGGTGAAGGATGGGGTTGTGGGACTGCTGGTCAAGCCTAAGAGCGTTGATGCATTGTCAAGCGCCATGGAGAGGCTTCTGAGGAATGAAGAAGAACGAAGGGCCTTCGGGGATGCAGCACGGAGATATGCGGAGACCATATCTTGGAAGAAGATTGCAGAGATGGCCCTCTCAGTATATGCGGAAGTCGTTGGTCACCGGGACAAATCACCGGACTCCATAACACGAAGAGAGATGCAGAGATTGCCAAAGGGGTGAAAAGGCGACGAAGACAGCACTGGTAACCGGTGTGACAGGGCAGGACGGGGCATACCTATGCAAGCTTCTGCTCGAGAAAGGATACAAGGTCTATGGGGTTTATCGTAGACTCTCCACGCCGAATTTCTGGAGACTGAAGAGCCTAGACATACTCGACAAGGTTCGGCTCATTCGTGCAGATCTGAATGACTCGTCTTCGCTGATGGAAACGGTCCGGACTGCGCAGCCTGATGAGGTATACCATCTTGCCGCTCAGAGTTTCGTGGGGGTTTCCTTCGAGCAACCCATCTATACTGCGGAAGTCACAGGCGTAGGGGTCACCAGACTACTAGAAGCCGTCCGGCTGGTGGTCCCTGGTGCCCGATTCTATCAGGCCTCGACCAGTGAGCAATTCGGTAACAGCGGGAACGCTCTCCTGTCAGAGGAGAGTGCGTTTGCTCCTGCATCTCCTTACGCAGCTGCCAAGCTGTACGGATACTGGATGACCAAGATATACAGGCAGGCCTACAACATGCACGCGTCGAATGGTATCCTCTTCAATCACGAGTCGCCGCTTCGTGGACTGGATTTCGTGACTCGTAAGATAACCGACACAGTTGCGAGAATCCATCACAATCTCACGGGTGAACTCAGACTCGGAAACACAAGCACCATGAGGGACTGGGGATATGCGCCAGAATACGTCGAGGCAATGTGGCTCATGACGAACCACGATGAACCTGGCGACTATGTGGTGGCCACCGGAGTTGCGCACTCGGTTCAGGAGTTTGCCGAGGTGGCATTTGCGTGTGCCGGCATGGACTGGAAAGACTACCTGAGAATAGACAAAGGACTACTGCGACCCCTGGACGTTCGCGTACTGCGGGGTGACGCGACCCGTTGCAGAGAGACTCTTGGTTGGGCGCCAAAGACTTCATTCGAACAGCTGGTTGAACTCATGGTCAAGGCAGATATCGACCGCTGGAAGCGTCATCTTGACGGAGAGGATGTCATCTGGGATGCTCCAACCCACTGTGATAGTCAGCCACTCGATGGGAGCCAAAGTGGGCACTCATGAGGATGCGGCCGCTGTCCAGAGGCTGTGCAGTATTGGATACCACTCGTGATAATCATGTGACTGCATGCAGGAAGGGAGGCCTTCAAGTCCACTCGCATTTCAAGGAAATCTGAGGAGTGGTTCCAGTGCCTCCTTGTGGGGACGATAGGACTCCTGTGTCCAGCTCTGTCAGATTAGGAATGAGCGGTCTCAGTCCACTCTCTGACTGCCTCGATTACCTGCTGTTGTTGACTGCGCTGCAGAGTGGTGCCAGATGGCAATGACAGTCCGATTCTCGATATCCTCGATGCAATGGGAGTCAGCTCCACATCTGTATACAGATTATGGATTGATGGTTGTTCATTGCACGGAATGAAGAGTGGGCGGGTCTCGATGCCTGCCTTGTCCAGATGTGACGCCAATCTAATCCTCTTGTCCTCGGACTCGAGAAGAATCGAAAACATCCAGTAGACGTTCTTTGCCCAGGGCTTTGTCATCTGGTAGGAAAGCGTCGGCATCTCATCAAAGGCGATGGAGTAGGCCCGGGCAATCTCCAGCTTCTTTGCGATGAACTCATCTATCCGGGTCATCTGGGCAAGACCAATCGCCGCTTGGATGTTGGTCATCCTGAAGTTGTAACCAATCACTGGATGCCAGTACTTCCTGTCCCTCGGCATTCCGTGATTTCGCAGCATCTCCATTCTCTCTAACAGCTCGTCATCACTTGTAGTGACCATCCCTCCCTCGCCAGTGGTCACTATCTTGTTTCCATAGAAACTAAAGCATCCAATATCACCAATGCTTCCGACTCTTCGTCCCTTGAACTCAGCTCCATGTGCCTCAGCTGCATCCTCAATGACATAGAGACCGTGTTTCTCTGCCACCTCTTGAATCAAGTCCATCTGACACGGGTGTCCGTAGAGATGAACCGGCATTATGGCCTTCGTCTTCTTGGTGATCAACCTCTCAAGCAAGTTGGGGTCCATACACCAGCAGGACTCATCAGAGTCAATGAAGACCGGACGTGCTCCAAGATGAATCACTGTCGCCGCCGATGCCATGAATGTGAAAGATGGAACGATGACCTCGTCGCCAGGACGCAGGTCGATTGCTGCTAACGCCAGAGAGAGGGCGACTGTGCCGTTGCAGGTTGACAGCGCGTGCTTTGAACCACAGTGGGCTGCGAAAGTGTCCTGAAACCTCCGGACATAGGGACCAGCACTGGACACCCATCCGGACTCGATTGCATCACGGACATACTCCAATTCAAGTGGCCCAAGTCTTGGTTCTGCAATGGGAATTGAGTGCGTGTTTTCGCCCCTCAATGGAATTCACACTCCTATATCGGTTCTTACTAGCCCTGAATACGAGAGGAACACCAAACAGACTGTGGTTCTGTTGATAACTGTATCGTACGGATGTGTTTCAAGAAGGCGACGTCTGCGATGCATGTAGACAGTCTTGCAAACGCACGCATCGAAGGGATGGGCAACAGTGCTGTGTCTTGGGCGCAGCAAGACTCGCGCGTCCAGTCCAGTCTCGATACCATTTGACTGTTGCTGAGTACTGTCCATTGGAGGCGGTCCAAGTCTGCCTCGGTATTGGCACTCAGTCAATCAGGTTTATGGTTGGAAGCGGCCAAGAGGCTGTTCATCAGTCTTCGCAGTTGTTGCCGACAACGATGTACTTGAGGCAGGCCCAGGGATTCGATTGATGAGAATGGCGAAGCCCAAATACGGAGTTGCGTATCTCTCCTCCTGAGGACTCCAACGTCCAGAAGCTGTACTCGGTACTTGCACGACTTTGATGACATTGATTCTCCCCCAATCCGAATTCATGGACGACTATGGCAACCGTGGTTCACGAACCAGACTGAGACTGGAGACCGTCCATCTCACGCACGCACGGACGGAACAGCATAAATTCATCTTGGTGACTCCCCACTGCACGGTCCTGCGACCAGCAGTGTCACGATGTGATAGCAATGGTCAGTTTCAAGTCAATCAAGGCTATTGAGATACTGGACTCACGAGGCAACCCGACTCTCATGACGCGAGTCACCCTCTCCGATGGCAGCTTCGGTGTGACAAAGGTCCCGAGTGGAGCATCCACGGGAACAAACGAGGCCCTTGAACTCCGGGATGGTGGTAAGCGGTATGGTGGCAAGGGCGTACTCAAGGCAGTGGAGCATGTCAACAACCAGATCGCAGCTGCGATGATGAAGGTCGACCCCCTGTCACAGAGTGCAGTTGACGAGGCTCTGCTGAAGCTTGACCCGAGCAAGGGGAAGTCGAAGTTGGGCGCCAACGCAGTCCTGTCGGTCTCAATGGCTACTGCAGTCGCTGCATCTGCGCACCTGAAGATGGAGCTGTTCGAGTACCTGCGCACTAGGGTGTTGGGTCTTGACAGGCGGTACCTTCTCCCTGTACCGATGTCCAATGTCATCAACGGAGGCGTTCATGCAGGAAACAGCCTTGCCATTCAGGAGTTCATGATTCTCCCTGTAGGTGCCGATGATATGGTAAGTGCGATTCAGTATCTGAGCGAGGTGTACCATGCACTTGGCAAGCGGATGATTGCGAAGCACGGCAGGATGGCCAAACATATCGGCGATGAGGGTGGCTACTGTGGCTATGGGCTTAACTCGACCAGTGACGCCTTCGAGCAGATCATGGGCGCAATTGTGGATGCTGGCTACAGGCCCAAGGAAGATGTCGCTCTCGGGTTTGATGCCGCAGCGAGCAACTTCTTCAAGGATGGAAAGTATCAGATTGACGGTCGGTCACTCGACGCAGGAGAACTCGTGGACTTCTACCTTGACCTCGAGAAGACTTTCCCAATCGTGCTGGTCGAGGACCCGTTCAACGAAGATGCCTTTGATGACTTTGCTGAGTACACTGAGAGAACCCGTACACAGGTGGTCACTGATGACCTGACGGTGTCCAACCCGGAGATCGTGCGCAAGGCGATTGGCATGGCGGCGGGCAACTCGCTTCTTCTGAAGGTCAATCAGATTGGCTCTGTCACAGAGGCCATCGAGGCTGCGAAAGTGGCATATGAGGCGAACTGGGGCGTGGTTGTGAGCCATCGGAGCGGTGAGACCGGTGACTCGTTCATTGCTGACCTCTCGGTGGCTCTGTCGACGGGACTGATAAAGACGGGAGCCCCGGCGCGCAGTGACCGGGTAGAGAAGTACAACAGGCTCCTGGAGATCCATCACATCCTGAACGAGGAGTACGGGTATCCCGGTCCACAGTTCAGGAGTGCATGGAGGCGGTTCTGGACATGACTGCCAAGAGGACCGCAGTGCTTGTTGTGATGGATGGTCTCGGAGACCGGCCTGTCAAGGAACTTGGAGGTCGCACACCACTTCAGGCTGCAAAGAAGCCTAACTTGGACCGGTTGGCGAAGGAGGGCCAGAACGGCCTCATGAATGTGATTGGTCCGGGCATCATCCCCGGAAGCGACACAGCCCATCTCGCACTCTTCGGCTATGACCCGTTCTCGACCTATCCCGGCAGAGGTCCTCTAGAGGCACTGGGGGCCGGGCTACCATCAAGACCGGGTGACGTCGCCTTCCGGTCCAACTTCGCCACCGTTGACGCACAGATGGTCGTCTTGGACCGTCGTGCAGGACGTGAGTTCTCTAAGGAGGAGGGTAAGGCGTTGCAGGACGCGATCGATGGCCTGAAGATTGACGGGTTCACTGTCCACTTCATTCATACCGTTGAGCACAGAGGAGCACTGGTGCTAGAGGGCCCGGGTCTGTCGGACAAGGTGAGCGATATCGACCCGCACACCGAAGGGAAGAAGGTCCTGACCTGTCAACCACTTGAGCCAGCTGCCAAGAAGACCGCTGAGGTCATCAACAAGCTTGTACAACTCAGCTATGAGCGTCTCAATGACCTGAAGGTGAACACGGAGCGGAAGAAGAGAGGGGTGTCTCCTGCAAACGTGTTGCTGCTTCGTGGACCGGGCCAACACAGGGAGGTGCCCACCCTGCAACAGCGCTACGGCATCAGGAGCGCGGTGATTGCAGGTGGTGCGCTGTACATCGGGACCGCCAAGTACGTGGGAATGGAACACCTCACCGTGACTGGCCAGACGGGGACTATTGACACCAACTTCGAGGGCATTGCTGACAGGGCTATCAAGGCGGTCGAGTCCGGCTACGACTTCGTGTTCGTCCACATTAAGGCAACAGATAACGCGAGTCACGACCACAACGCTCGACAGAAGATGCTGGCGGTCGAACGCACAGACGGTCTGATAGGCAGAGTCGTTTCCGCTGTGGGCGGCCGAATCGTGCTTGCTGTCACTGGTGACCACACGACGTCTGTAGAGCTGGGTGAACATGTGTGCGACCCGGTACCGTTCCTCTTGTGGAGCGACTTCGTCCGACCCGATTCAGTCCGCTCCTTCTCGGAAACTGATGCAGCAGATGGTGCTCTGCATACGATACGTGGGGTGGATGTCCTACCCCTTCTTCTGGGCTACTCGGGACACATCGACAAGTTCGGTGCGTGACTCATCTTCAAATGACCGTTCGTCACTGACCGCACAGAGCCGATTGCAGGAGTGTGACTATATGGGCTTCACCGCACAATTTGACGTGGAGTACGGGGGACGCACGGGGCTGCTGAACACGGAGGCACTGGTCATTGGACCTCTAATGGCCTCCATCACATGGTCCTCTATGCTCACATCCAGCGTCGAGTCGTCTTGGGCATGGCACTGGCAGTACTCGCCGAACGGTACAGACTGGTCCAGCAACTCCTCCTCTTCCTCAGCAGTGGTCCTCTCTCTCTGGGCGTGCTCTTGATCGTCACATAAGGCTGTCCGTGTTCGTGCTGCTGTCAGTGATGCGACCAGACCGCGTAGAGCTGGTTTCGTTGCTGGTGCTCATCTCCCTGATGTCTACCCAGTTGATTGTCATCCCCGCACCCGGATTCGTGCTGCTCGCGCTCTTGTGCAAGTATAAAGACCACAAGTACGCGTTCCTCCTGTTGTCGCTCATTGGTGTCATAAAGGAGGTCATCGGTTTCGTAGCTCTGATTACGCTCTTTCTCTACGGCAGCCGGTCAAGAGCAGTACTCGGTGGAGTGTTGATGGCGGGCACATATGCTCTTGTGTGGCTCGTGATGGGCCCGTCCGACGCAGCACCGGGAGGCACACCACTGTTCACGCCATTCTATGTTGTCCAGGTGCTCCAGACCTCTTGGGCAATCTCAGCAGCAGTGTTCACCGCCGCAATCCTGAGCGCTTTCGTCATGGTCGTTCGGGATCTCAGAGGTGTTGCGGTCCTCATGGTCCTTGTCGCACCTATCTTCTTGTTCGGATTTTTCTGGGAGCCGCAGCTCTGGTTGCCTGCCATGATCGTCCTGCAGTATCGCGCAAGATGTCTGCAGCCAGGTATGCCTTCAAGAGCATGTACTGAGGAAGATCGGCATGATTGCACAAGTGGGCTCGGCGTTTCGCCGCAGGGTTAGCAGCAGCTGCCCAGAAGTCGGACAATCTTGGACATCACTGCGTGGTGCATATATACCTCCGTGCGGGAACTGAGAGCTCGAGGTCGG